>NZ_JBHRZV010000052.1:64126-123334 GCF_042649745.1 Streptococcus caprae
GACCTTTTTGTTTAGCCATTTGGTCATACTGTTTCTGTGCCAAATCTGCAGAGTAGGAACGTTGACATCGTTTTAATTCTCTGGAGATGGTGGACCGATGAACGCCTAATTTTTGGGCAATCTGGCTAGGTTTCAACCCTAATTCCAAATAAGTCTCTATCTTTATTCTCTCTGTTATGGTAAGATGTAAGTAGCTCATAGATGTCCTCGTGCTCTGTTGGTGTCGTTACTTACAGTTTACACGAAAGAAACTCTATGAGTTTTTTTGTTGCACTATATTTTACAATTTATCAAAAAGAAAAGAGGAAAAATCTTATGAAAAACTTCGTTCAAAAATGGAAATCATTAAACAAAATTGGTCTTAAATTATCTCTTATTTGTGGCTTAAATTGGCTCGTTGGTTTTATCTCTAAAAGCCAGTTTTATCTATTCTCAGCTGTTTTTGCAGGCATGTTGACTTATTATATACCTGAGAAAGCTCGACAAATTACATTGGACATTTTAGTGCTTTTAGTCTTTGCCAATTGTGTTGTAAGCCTAGTTTATTCAAGTTTTTTACAAGAGTTTAGAAGGTTGAAATCTGTACTTTATTCTTTAGCATTACTGTTCTTTCTTGAGGCGGGGATTCAATATGTTAGCCAGCACACGTTAACTGAATCTATGGTTGATCGCTTGCTTATTTTGGGGTCAATTAGTTTTGTTATTCTACTTCTTGCTAAGTTTATTTTGCCGACAATATTTAATCACTATCTCTTCAAAAATGTTATTAATAAAGACTATTTAGGAATCCGAAAAACAACAGATGAGTTGCCACCACAATCAAACATTTATGTTGATGCAGATGAAAAAGATGCTAATAAACGGATGAAAAGGATTAACAAAAATGCTATTAAACCAGCTTATCAAGAGTTTGTAGAATTGAGCTTTTTGAATAGAGAAGTGATAACAGCTATTAGCTATAAAATCGTTCAATTTGAGAAAGAAAATAAACGGACTTTTATAGATACTGATACCATTTATTATCCAGTTTTTACGGTTCATCCTTTCGGAAATATTGGAGGAAAGTCAGACTTTTATCATACACTAATGAAATTCAAACTCAGCCGAAAAGCAGCTTTTATTGTAACAGGTGAATTAAGCGTACTGAAGAAAGTTTAACATATGGAGCTCCCTAATTTTGATATTAGGGAGTTTTCTTTTGGTTATCATTTTTCCCCTTAACGCAGGAATTTTGATTATCTCTTATACTAAAATTATCAAAATGAAGGAGGCTATTAAATGGCAAAAAAAGATCTTACTAAAATTGATTTGGAACTAGAGGAAGCAAAGAAAAAAGTTGCTTCTTTAGAAAATGAACGGAAGCTTGTGGAAGAAAATCTTCAAAAACAAATTGGTAAAATTTACGTTCAGATCCAATTGAAAAAGGATAAAAAACAGTCTTATGAAACCATCCTAGATGATTTAAAAACCGAACTTATGATTCTGAAAGAAGAGGAAAAGGCAAGACGTACAGCTGCTAAAAAAGAAGGTGAAGAAGGAGTTTAAAATAGTTAAAACCCCATCCTCTTCAGGTGAATAACTGCTAAAAAAGTTGTGTCGTTTAGTGCGTTAGGGCAGTGTGCTATAGTGTGTTAAGTAGCACTATTTAACACCATTGACGTGTGTTTTAGTGTGGTATGGACACTAATCGCCACACAAATAGTGTGTGTTTTATGTAGGCGTAGCCGAGAAAATTACCGGTACGGGAAACGTTGATACTATCAACTCCAAACGGTACGTGGGGACAGTTTCCCTTATGCTCTTTTTCTCACACAAGACACCCCAAAAGGCATTAGCCGCAACTGTGTGTCGTCGTGTGTTGAAAAAACCGCAAAAGTAGAACCAGATTGGTTCGTGACGTTGCGAGGTTGAGGTTTTCTTTTTTGCTTCTTTTAGCTTTTGCCTCGTCAAAAGAAAAAAGAAGGGCACTGTATTTTTTAGAAAGAAAAGGTAACTAATATGGTAAAAAGCCATCAAACAAGGATTGAAATTCGTGGGCTATCTTCTCAAGAAGTGGATTACCTAAAAGCTCTTGCGATGAAGACTAAAGCTAAATCATTTAATCAATTTTTACTTAATGTATGTCGTGAAAAAATTGAAAAAGAACAATTTAATTTGGTTGAATCGAACTACCTTGCTCATTTGGAAAATATGAAATTGACATCGGATCATGTTTTGTTATTAACTCAAAAACAAACTGACCTTTTAGCAGATTTTGAAACGAAAATGGCTCTATACGCTGATCACATTTCACGCTGGTTAGAATATGAAGGGGAGGTAGAAAGCAGTGACTAAAGAAATTAAAATTAGATTTATTCCAGAAAAAACATGGGAACAGCTACATATGATATCAGAAAAATATCACTATCCATCATTTAATGAATTTATGCTAGCTCAACTCCAACGAATTGTCGAAAATGATGGCTTGGATTTATACGAGAATAAGTTTGCGGAGACTCTGGCAGATATTAAAGAGCAACAAGCTAAGATTTTGGAACAGTTGCTCAAAAATGAAATCAAGTTACTGGCCTATAGTGCCAAGCAGGATATTGTAGAAGAATTAACGATTGACTGGTTACGATTTATAGATGATGTGGATGCACTTGCTGCGGAGAGAGGAGCAGGAGGGCATTCATGAAGAAAAATAAATTCTTATTAGTCAGCCTTTGCTTCATTGGCATTTTTCTAGTTCAACCACAAAATTTTCAATTTGTAAAAAGTGTCTTTACTCAAAATGATTTAGCTAGTCAATTGAATATATCCGATTCACCTGAAGAAAAAAATGATGACTTGGGTAACGCTCATCAGATTCAAAACAAAGAACTGAAATCAAAAGTATTTGATGGTCAACATCAAGTCATAGTGGTTAATGATAAGGCACGATTTACGACAGATGAATTGAGTTTGAACAATGGCTCATGGGAAAGATATAGTAACCTTGATTTTTTGAATCGTATTGGAGTTGCTGAAGCAATGTTGGGTCAAGACTTGATGCCAACAAATGAACGTGAAGATATTTCATCAGTCAAACCGACTGGCTGGAAAAATAAAAAAATCATGTTCAATGGAAAAGAAGATTATTTGTATAATCGCTCTCATTTGATTGGTTTTCAATTAAGTGGTGAGAATGCCAATGTGAAAAATCTCTTTACAGGAACACGTGCCCTTAATGCAAATTTTGATGATGAAAAATCATCTATGGTTTATTACGAAAATATGGTCGCTACCTATATCAAGGAAACAGGACATCATGTCCGTTATCGTGTGACACCAATTTTTAAAAATGTAGAATTAGTTGTTCGTGGGAGCCGTATGGAAGCCCAGAGTGTAGAAGATGACGCTGTATCGTTTGATATCTATATTTTTAATAGTCAACCAGGATATGATATTAACTATTTGACGGGAACTTCAAAAAAATTACAGTAAAGGAGAAACAATGACGACTAGAATTAATATTTATTTTAACGAAGAAACCCTACAAAAATTTTCTGAAATTAAAACATATTTATCAACGCTTGAAGGAGGTTTGAATCGCCAAGGTCAAAATCATACGGCAACCGTTGTGAAGTTGATTGATGTTTTTTATAAACTCTTTTTAGAAACAAGAGATAGACAACCGTTTTCCGAAAGACTGTCTCGGCTGGAAAAAAATTTGGCTGCTTCAGATGAACAGAAACTCTTGAAGTCCATTCGTCATCAGCTAGATCAAATTCTCTATTTGGAATTAACCAATTTTCATGTAGGGACAAAGGGAAGTCGTTTTGATATTCAAGACTTGGAATCTATTCACTCTCATTTTGATCCAAAACAAAATGAACTGATCGCACGTATTGAAGATATTATTCAAGAGGATGTTAGTCGAGGACAAACGATGAAACACTCTCATTGAGGTTAGATAAATGGCAGATATTGTTGATATCTATTTAGAAACAGGAGATTTTCATGAGGCCGTGAAACGGTCTGGACTACCAACTCATATCGCCCACTTAAAACTGATTCAGAGTGGTTGTCTGAAAATTCAAGATAAAATTCAGTATGGATCTCGAACGGCAAAACTTGGTGGAATGGCCGAAGAGCTTTTTCAAAAGTATGTTCCAGATGCAATTGATGCTAATAAGTATTTCAAGAAAAATAATCCCGTTTATGATTTTTGGTTTGATGGACTAATGATTGATGTAAAGTATAGTTCCTTGCACAAAAAGAAAAATGGGAATTCTCAACATTGGCAGATTCGGACTAAAGGAGATCAAGATTTTATTGTGGCTTTCTTAGAAAAAGAATTTGGCTTAGAATTGCAAGATCCTATTGTCTTATTAGTTCCTATGCAATTTATTGAGGCTCAAAAAGAACTACATATTTCCCAGTCAGGTCCGTGGTTAAATGCTTTTCAAGTTGAACCTGAAGAATTACAGCCCTTGTTAAAGGACTATGCTCAATTACGAAGAGATGGTTTATTTTGATTAAGAGAGAGGAGGAAAGATGAGTCTATCTTCTAGCCCGAATATTACCTTTATGCTTCAATACACGGAAGCCAATAGCCAATATGTGGATTACACAAACCGAGATGAAGCCGTTAAAATGGATGAAGAATTATCTCTAGAAACCTACCGCCAAATGGTGGAAGGACTGACTGAAGAAGAGATGAGTCGTATTCAAGAAGCTGTCCCTGAAACACAGTTGAATTTTAGAGAATACATTGATTATATGAATCGCTCCTATGCTACAGAAGAACAGTCTGAAGAATTAACAGCGGTTTTTACTCAAGAAGCAGACTACCTTCGAAAGCAGCGGTTAACAGAGTTAAAAAATCAACTGGAAACAGCCTATCAGAATGGCTCTCTACTATGGCAGGGTGTTATTTCATTTGATAATGCTTTTCTAGCGGAACAAGGGCTGTATGATGTGGCTACTGATCAAGTTGATCAAAAGGCAATTAAGGCAGTTATGCGTGACATGATGCCAACACTTATCCAAAAAGAGGGGCTTTCTGATTCTGCTTTTTGGTGGGGGAATATCCATCTGAATACAGATAACATTCATATTCATTTTGGGCTGTCTGAGGTTGAATCTAATCGTGACAAAATTTTCTATCGGCCTCGTGGACGTATGGAGTACAAAGGAAATTTTTCCCAGAAAACAATCAACCGTTTTAAGAGTGGTATCTATCATGGACTTCTGAAAGAAGAAACACGATCAAACCTTATCAGAAAAGAACAGGTTCTTGCTAACTTAAAAACTGACTTAATGGCTTCAGTTTACCAGGAGGACAAAATCACCTCTTCAGCTGAAAAAAATTTTTTGGAACAGGCCTATAATCACTTGCCGCTAAACAAGAAGTGGCGTTATGGATCTAATGCCAGAGATTTTGCGGTTAGTAAGTTTTTTCTTGATCGTTACCTAGATTCATACTTGCAAAATGAGGGGAGTATTGCTTATCAAGAATTTCTTCAAGAGACTAGGGAATTTCTAAAGACCTACGCAGGGGTCTATTCGTCTGAAAAAAATCAGGTCTATGAAAAAATCCGAAAGGTTGATGGCAAAACAATTCGGACCTTAGCTGAATCAAAGGGGTATGATTTGGAACATCATCTGGCCCGTCGTGTGATGGATTTAAGGGAACGTTTGGCCAACACTATCTTAAAATCCTTCAGGGAGGCCTCTCCTCAGATTCAAGACATTCAGCTGGAAAAAAATTTGGAAAGCTTTTCTAGTTTGAATCAGAGAAAAATCTTAGATCAGATTCCTGAAGCAAGCGTGGTAAAAAGTTTAAATGCTTGGCAAAAATTAGGCTATTCTGTGAAAGACGGAGATAAACCTATTGAAATTGTAAAGCCTGTTTATGAAGCCTATGACAAGCACGGCACAGGAATTGGCCAACCAGAGTTTGTAATAGACTATGTGTATGATATCAGTCAGCTGAAAGAAAATATCCAGACAAAGACCTTGACTCTAAAGGACTTATCCTTATTATCTTCAAGTGAGTTAACAGAATTGGTGGATGCTGCTAAGTCGAAAACTGATTTAACAGAAAAAGAACGTCGGGAATTAGGGACTTTCCGCTATGCGTTGAAACTCAGTATGTTAGAAGCTAATCAGAAGGAATTGCAGGTGCGTCAAAAACTGTTAGAACAGATTCAACCACTGGTTTCTGATCAACCGTTTGTGGATTTTAAGAAACAATCAATAGTTCAGGAGCTCCAAGCTATAGAGTTACAATTAACCCCTAACTACAAGCTCTCAGAAGATGATCAGCTATTGAAGCAACGCTTAAAGAGTCAGTTTGAAGATAGTGTTGCTCTGCCTATCAATAAAGCAACTGCTGGTTCTATACAGATACCTATTAGACAACTACGGACAGAGATAGGCCTGGTCAGTCAAATACAAGACGATACTATTCTCAGCTTGCTGAGGGGTTCCACAACCACCAAACAAGCTTATATTGAGGAACTCCAAACAAAAGTCTCTATTTTTCAGCTGAAATATCAGATTAATAATCGAAACCAACAGATGGACCAGCTATCAGATGAATCGGCTATTAAAGAGATGAAATTGGCCAATGCCCAGGGATTTGCAGAATTGAAACGTTTGTATGCCAAACTACAACTGACTGAAGATACTCAAAATCAGATTACTCAAGCTGTTTCGAAGCAATTACAAGAGCGTAGAGCCATTAAAAAGACTCAAGTCCAACAGTCACAAGGAAGCAGTAGAGTCAATACAGACTTTATGCGACATTTGACGGCTTCCCTCACCCGTTCGCAGCAGGCAAGCAAAAGAGCACTAATGGAACGTGCACGTAGTGATGAACGGGAGGAACAAGAGGAACGTAGACAAGCACAACGCTAATTAGTCATTGATAAGCTATCAATGGCTTTTTTGCTGAAAAACTTCTTTGATTTATACCCTTAACGCAAGAATTTTGATTATCTCTTACACTAGAAGTAACTGTAGGTACAGGAAGGAGGTGAAGATAATGTTACATTTCCCAAGTGTCTCAGAGGAAGAATTTGATTTTGAATCGGACTGGTTGGTTAAAGCCATGGACGACAGTCAGAAGAATATTCTTTTTGCAGGACAAGGAAAAAATGGTGATTTGGAGTTGGAACTCAGCTATCGGGATAATCCAGAGCAGTTTGAGAGTCTTTCGGTGGGAGAACTGGTTCAACTACCAAAAGAAATGTTTAGAGTTTCTGAAGCAACACCTTATCAACCAAATTATGAGTGTTTTTAATGAATGAAAGGAATTTTTATGGTAGAAGAACACACAAACCAGCCATCGTCACGTGGAAAGAGTCGTCGAGAGAGAGTAGAGCACGCTAGGTCTCGTGATATTTTAGATGTCGCCAATGATCTCCATATGGAACTTGTTCGCTCGAGGAGAGATTATCGCTGGAAAGAGCACGACTCGATGGTGATTTCACCTGATAAGAACATGTGGAACTGGTTTTCACGTCATCAAGGTGGCGATGTTATTGCTTTGGTCCAAACTATGAAAGAGATTAACTTTAATCAGGCGATCGACTATCTCAATGATGGGACTTTCAAGGAATTTGCAGCAGCAGAGCGAGTGCAGGAATCTTTTAACTACTATCTGAAACCTTATGAACAACCATTTGAAACGGCTAGAAACTATCTAAAAGAGCAACGTGGCCTCTCTGATGAAACGATCAACTTCTTCTTAGAGAAGGGGGTTCTCGCTCAAGCTAATGCTAAAGTTAATGGCAGTATTGAACCAGTTGTTGTCTTTAAGTCTTTTGATTTCTCAGGAGAGATTGTTGGGGCAACTCTACAAGGGATTGAAGAAAATTGGTCGAAGTGGCCAGAACGTGGCTATGCTAAGAATATTGTCAGAAATTCAGATGGTATTACGGGTATGCACGTAGATATTGGTCAGCCTAACCGTCTTATCTTTGCGGAGAGTGCTATTGACCTAATGTCTTACTACGAACTGAATAAAGATAAACTTCAAGACGTACGCTTAATCTCCATGGATGGATTAAAGGAAGGCGTTATTGGTCGACACTTAGCACAACTGCAATCAGAATTATCTGGTCGGCCTTTACGCTGGAACCATGATGAATTGGCAGAAGGTTTACAGACAGCTATTGACAATAATTTCTTTGCCGATGGCAAACATGCAGATTGGATTACCTTAGCAGTAGATAATGATGAAGCTGGTCAAAACTTTGTGAGCTCTTTACGTGATAAAGGAGCGGCGGTTACTGAAGCCTTACCAGATTTACAACATGGACAGGAAAAGATGGATTGGAACGATGCTCTAAAAAGCTCACTGTCTGATCAAATTTCTAAAATAAATCAGCCAGAAATAGTTGAAGATTACCAGAACCAAGTGGATGAACTTATTGCAGGTATTACACAGGACGATACAGCTTATTATCTGTGGCATGATGAAGAGCTTCATAACCTGGGAGCTGAGGACTCTGTTTTAGAGGATTTCCATGGCATGCTTGAAGATAGAAAATATCCAGTGGCTGGAGCAGAACTCTATGTTGAAGACTCAAGCAATGATGGTGCAACAGGTTATCTCTCGCTTGAAGGCCATGTACTCGATAGAGACGGCCTCTTTGATTATCTTTCTGATCAAGAGTTCTCGGATTTGGAAAAAGTGGAATTTCTAACCAAACTACAAACCAATCTTCCTGAAATTTGGGACAAAGTCCTTAATCACTATGAAGATACATTCGAGGTAGTTGTTAATAAATACGAACTAAAATCCTCTGATTCTCCTCTGATCCAAAATCAAGATACAGAGTCCTTAGCGAGTGAACAGAAAATTGTGACCTATGATTTTGTTAAACAAGAAAATGAAGAATTAGTGAAGCAATTAGAAGCTCGGATAAAAGCAGGAGAAATATCTATTACTTTTGACACAGATATTTACTTGTCTGATGTCTTCGGAAATTTAGGGAATAGCCATCCACTCCAATACATGACTGACAAGCGACTAGAGGTTTTAGCACCACTTCGACCAATTTTATCTTCTATCGATGATAAGACCGTTGATCTGTATAAAAACAAAGGCACGATGGAACAAGACTCCCTATACCAAGCTTTGAAACCTCACCAACGCACGCTAGGAGTAGATATTTCAACCCGATTTGTTGGAGAACTCGCTATCGCTGCATATTCAACAAATAAACAACTTGAAAGTCTCTCAGCTGAACAGTTCGGAGCTTATTATAGCAATAGAACATTCGATAATTTGTCGCAGTCTATAGAACGAATGCTTGAATACCCCTTGAATGAAGCAGGTATCAAGGATTATACTTATGGCTTTGTGACAACTCCCAATGCTTTTTATCATTACCTGATGGAACAAGAAGGTGAAGTTGTTCTCAGTCGATCTGATGTAGAAATGTTGATGTCTCGTATTGAATCACAGTCTTATCAGATAGAAGAACCCATTCAAGAGGAGGCTGCTGTTTCAGAAGAAAAAGAAAAGTCCCTTGAAATGAATCAAGAGACGGGTAGTATTTTCAGACAACAAAAAAATGCTGAGGGTACAATCGGGGATTTTCCTGAAAATCAGGAGGCAGCACCTCTACCTGAAGCGAACGTATCGCAACCTTTGAATGACTTGTCACCAAGCCAAACTCAGCCTCAGCCTTTACTACATTTTAGCATAAATGAGGATGGGAAGTCAATTAATAAGCGTCATTATCATGCTGTTAGTAATAAGGATTTAGTTAAATTGAATCGTTATGCTGGTACGCTACAACAAGTTGCTAACTGGTATCTGAATGAATTAGCAGATAGTAAAATATACTACTTTTATCAAGAAAATGCTTCTATACAAACACTTCAAGTGTCATTTGATAAAGATAAATTTCAGCACTTAACAGGCGTATTTCCATATAAGGAAGGTCAGTCAGCAGAGCAAACATTGGAAGATTTTGCTAATGGTAATGGCGCTTTTGACACAATTCTCTTAGCCAATAAAGGTGCAGCATTTGATAAGTTAAAAGTCTTGCCTGAATTGCCAGCGATTGTAGAATCGGATTCATTCTATTTTGGAGATCTGTCTCAAGTTCCAAAACTTCATTATTTAGATTTGGATAAAGCTATTAAGTCTGGAGATGAGGATATTATTTTGGCATTGAGGACTATTGATAATACCACTTTCCCTGCTAGTTTGATGAAGCTACGTACAGGATTAAAAAATCAGTTAGCTCAATCAGCTGAAGAAAACATTATTTTGGGAGTTTATCGTGAACGAAAAGGGCAACTTGACCAACTGTCAATCAATGAAGACTATGTCAAAGATGGTGGTCAAGAAATGTTATCCATTTTGGAGAATAAGCAATATGAGGAAGCTCTTGACCCAACTCAAGAAATTATTAACAATGATAAAATCTCAGCTGAACTTTTCACTCAAGTATTGGATGCTGCATACAATGTAGGAGATCCTAGAAAAATTGGAACACAGGTACCTGAAGAGTCTAAAGTAGCTTGGGAACGCTATTATGAACTTTCAGATAAACATGAAGGCAACTTTGGCGTAGTAGTTAGTACTGCTGATCAGATGGGACTGATTGATAAAGACTCTAATTTCTATCGAGAATGGAATCAGGATCGTATTTATAATGAAAACTACCATGTACGCCTTCAATGGGCTGAGACATGGCCAGACGGTCCTCAGCTTCCATTTAAGGAAACAGAGCGTGTAGAGTATCAAACATTTGCTGAAGAGCTTTACAAGCAAAATAGAGCCTTCTACGACCGTCATCAAGAAAGTTTGGCAACAGGAAATCAAGCAGATTATGTACCGTTTACTAAAGTTAAATTTGACGTGTATGCTCCTGGAGGCATACTAATCAAAGATAATATCCGCTATGATATTGGTGATGAAACGGAACCTATCTCACGCTTGTTGGGGTTAGGATATCGTCGTTTAGAAGGACAACCTGAATTAGCAGCCATCGATGAAAAGATTCTTTCTCAGCTGGAAAACCAGGAAGTGAATCTGGAGATTGCTACTGAAGCCAATGAGCAGAGCTTGAAGACACAAGAGGTTCTTCAAGATGAAGCGAGTAGCCATAGAGAAAGTTTCCAGTCTCCTAATCAAGAAATGAAGGCTGATTTGGCCCAAAGAATTGAAGAGATTATGGCTGAAGAATCAACTAAAAATCAAGTCAAAGAAGGAGAACAGGATTATACTGTGATACCTGATGAACCATTTGATTATACCAATGCCTCTGCCTATGAAATCAGTGAATACGCCTTCCAAAAAATTCGTGAATACACCCAGTCACCTGAAGACTTGCTGGAATATATGGATTTCATGAGTAAATTCCCGCAGTTATCCCCTCGTAATGTCGCCCTCATTCATGAACAATGGCGTGGGGCGAATGCAGTCGCAACCTATGACCAATGGCAAGCGATGGGAGAGGCTCTAGGAGTTAAGCCAGAAGATGTCATCCAGACAAAGGCAATCTACACAAATAAAAGAACTGGTGAAACCAAAGAAGTGGTACACCAAGGATTGTCTGTCAAAACAGGAGAAAAGTCTCAAATCACACTGTTTCGACCATTGATGGTCAAGATGATTCCAGTTCTTGATGAAAATGGACAACAGCTTAAAAATGATAAAGGTAATCCAAAATTCAAAAAACTTTCTGAAGCAACTCCACAAGAGAAAGCCCTGGTGAAAGATGGTAAACTTCCTGTTCGTCAATTTCAAGAAAGAGATCCTAAAACAGGTTATCCACGTTTCACCACCTTCAAGGTCTTTGAGTTGTCCCAAACAACGCTGAAACCAGAAAGCTATCCAAAAGCCATGCCAAACCGCCATTACAACTTTAACATGGATAAAGTTAAGACCAAAGAGGTGCTGGAAGGTTTGTGTGATTATGCGGAAAGTCTTGGTGTCAAAATGATGAAAGACGAAGCCCATGTTTTAGGAAATGCAAAAGGAGCCTTTTATCCTGGAGAACAACTCATTCTTATCAATCCAGATAATACTCCTGGAGAAAAAATTGCCACCACGATCCATGAACTGGCTCATGCAACACTTCATAATCCAAAACTGGTAGACCAGTATAAGGAACTACCGAAAGGACAAAAAGAATTGGAGGCTGAGATGACGAGTCATATTTTGTCTAAACATTTTGGACTAGATACCTCTGAAAAAGCAATTGATTATATGGCGAGTTGGACAGATAATCTCAAATCATTAGACGATAAGCAGTTAGCGGATTCCTTGAAACGAGTTCACAAAACAGTTTCTAACATGATGAAACAAATTGAAAACCACACTCAGCCCTATCAATTAGGAAAAAGCCGAGGACAAGGGCCAAATTTTCCTAAGCCCCCAACCAAAGGGCCAAGCCGTTAAACCAGAAGGTAGTCTCGAATGAGACTGCTTTTTGTTGTGCAAGAAATAACATAAAAAGTTATATAACTTTTTCAACGTTGATTTAACTAATTCCCTTAACGCAAGAATTTTGATTATCTCTTACACTAGAACTATCAAAATAAAAAGGAGAGAGGTTATATGGTAACAGTTATTCTAGCTGAAAAAGAAAATCAGGCTGCTGCTTATGCGGAAAGCCTTGGTTCGGCTAGTAAAAAAGGTAAAGTACACATTGTTAAACAAACCCCTTATTTTTCAGATGAAGTTCACATTATAGCTGCTGAAGGTCATTTGTTTGAATACGGCTTGCCAGAAGATAATTGGGATTTGAATAACTTACCTCTAGTTGATGTTTCTTTTAAGCAGAGCTTGAAACAAGACACAACTTCTAAAGAAATTTTCAGGCAGATTTATCAGGAAGTAACATCGGCTAAACAAGTCATTATAGGGACGGATTCAGATCGAGAAGGAGAACGTATAGCTTATTCGATCTTATCTCATATTCCAGAAGGAAAGAAAAAGGTCACCAAACGCTTATGGGTCAATTCATTGACAACAAGAGCACTACAAAAAGCTTTTCAAAATCTAAGAGAACCGCTAGAGACTTATAACTACTATTTGGAAGCTGAAGCACGTGCACAATCAGATTGGTTGGTCGGCATGAACTTATCACCTCTAGTCACCTTGGAATTACAAAATAAAGGGAGACTTCCTAAAGGAAAAGGCAATAGTTTATCCGTTGGCCGTGTTCAAACTCCTGGAGTACGTTTAATCTGTGAGAATGACTTGGCTATTCAGAACTTCAGACCAGAAACTTATTGGAAGCTTCGTTTAGAGGATAAAGATTTAGGTATTACTTTTTCAAATAAAGAGAAATATTCTGATAGTGATATTGTCTTATCTACTTCAAGCCAACTTCAATCAGTCTCCACAATCTCTTCAGTTGAAACAGAAGAAAATCAAAGAGCAGCACCCTCATTATTTAATTTATCGGATATTCAGGGGATGGCGGCTAAACAGTGGGGGTTTGAACCAACTAAAACAGAAAATGTAATCGAAAGTCTCTATCTAAAAAAATACTTGTCTTATCCTAGAACCGATACTCGCTTTATCACGGAAGATGAGTTTGACTACTTGAAAAACTATTTGAAGAGCTATCAAGAGGTTGTTAATTGCTCTTTTGAGGCAGTGAATTTAGATCCTAGGGAAAATTATGTCAATCCAGAAAAAGTGGCCAAAACAAGTCACTATGCTCTTATACCAACTGAAAACATTCCTAACCTAGTGACTTTGAAGCCAGATGAGCGGTTAATCTATGAAGCAGTTGTTCGCAGAACTCTTCTGATGTTTGCGGCAGATTGTCGTTATTTAACGACAACAGTTGAAGTGGAAAATCAAGAATTAGTTTTCAAAACGACTGGACGACAAATGATTGACTTGGGGTGGGCCGCTTATAGTCAACAAAAGCTGAAAGGAGATGTAGAGTTACCTGATTATCGTGTAGGAGATCAGATTGAAACCAAAGCAATCATTATTGAAGGAGTGACTAAACCGCCTAAGAGAATTACCGAGAGTCAATTGATTAGTGAAATTTTACCAAAGTATGGATTAGGTACGCAGGCAACCAGAGCAGCTATGTTAAAAACAATCCAGGATAGAGGCTACGTGACTAAAGACAAAAAGACAGGCCAACTATTTCCAACCAATAAAGCCTATCTCTTGATTCATTATCTTTATGATAACGAATTTGCCAGTCCTGAAACAACAGGAGGCTGGGAGTTGTTCCTTTCTCAAATCGGTGAGGGAGAGATTAACCCACGTGAGTTCGTCGATGCCATAAAAGAAAAGCTGGCGAATCAGATTGCTGCTGCAAAGGAAAGGAGTGATTGAAGTGGAAGATGAATTGAAGACCCCCTATCTTGATAAGTACACTGATAATTTGTCTGCTAAGGTTGCTAAAAAATCAGACGATTACCAAGTTTATGGCCGTGATAAGGAAGTAAAAGCGGTCATTATCTCTCTTCTCAGACGAACTAAAAATAATCCTATCTTGGTAGGAGAAGCTGGAGTTGGGAAAACAGCTATTGTGGAAGGTCTAACGCTTGCTATTATGCGTGGTCAAGTTCCTGGACCTTTAAAAGGGTTAACGGTTCGCTCTCTGGAGCTTTCTAGTTTGATGAGTGAAGAAGATGGTGGATTCATTGCTAAGTTTAAAAAAATCATCGAGGAGATGGTTGCTACACGTGGCCATAATCTTCTCTTTGTCGATGAATTTCACACCGTAGTTGGTGCTGGTAGCCAGGATGGACAAGCCCTTGATGCAGGAAATGTGATTAAGCCCGTCCTGGCACGTGGCGATATTCAGCTGATTGGTGCAACTACCTTAGATGAGTTTCATGATTATATTGAAACGGATAGAGCCTTAGAACGTCGAATGCAGCCAGTTATGATAGAAGAGCCGACTATTCTACAAGCAATTACCATCATAGAGCAGGCTAAAGTCATTTACGAATCCTTTCATGGAATCCAGATTTCTACCGACGCAGTTCAGCAGGCTGTTCGTCTATCTGTTCGTTATCTTACAGATCGATTCTTACCAGACAAGGCCTTTGATTTGATAGATGAGGGAGCAACCATCGCTTCAACTGAAGGAAAAAATAAGGTGACAGAGGAAGATATTGCTCAAGTCCTGAAAGATAAAACGGGAATTCCAGTCACCACTATTTTAAAAGGTGACCGAGAACGTTTAGAGGGTTTCAAGGAAAAACTGATGAATCGAGTAAAAGGGCAAGAAGAAGCCGTTGATGCGATTGTAGATGCTGTGACAATTGCTCAGGCAGGTTTACAAGATGAAAATAAGCCCATTTCTTCATTTCTCTTTCTTGGTCCAACGGGTGTTGGAAAGACAGAGTTGGCCAAGGCTATAGCGGAAGCCCTATTTGATGATGAAAATGCCATGATTCGCTTTGATATGTCTGAGTACAAACAGAAGGAAGATGTGGCTAAACTGATTGGTAACCGTGAGACGAAAACAAAAGGACAGCTAACTGAAGGGGTGAAACGTAAACCCTATTCTGTTTTGTTACTAGATGAAGTTGAAAAGGCTCATAGTGAGGTTATGGACCTATTCTTACAAGTGTTAGATGATGGTCGCTTAACAGATAGCTCAGGTCGTTTAATCAGTTTCAAAAACACCATTGTTATTATGACAACCAATATTGGAGCCAAAAAGATTATCAATAAATGGGAGCTGAAGGGAAATTTTAAAGATTTGACTGACCGTGATCGCCAACAATTTGAAAAATCAATGGACAGTGAGTTACAAAATGAGTTTAGACCAGAATTTTTAAACCGAATTGAAAATAAATTGATCTTCAACCTTTTAGAACGTGATGTTATTGAAGAAATAGCTGAGAAAAATCTATCAGAAATAGCTGATCGGATGCACCGTCAAAACCTGAGACTTTCCTATGAACCTAGTTTAATTCAATATTTATCTGATTTGGGAACAGATGTGAAAAATGGGGCACGTCCTTTGGAGCGTTTGATCAAACGCAAAGTACTAGCTCCCATTTCAGCTAAGAGTCTGGCTTTGGATAAGAGAAAGCAGACCTATACTATCCATCTATGGGTCGAGGGCGAGGCTCCAGACAGTCAACACCGAAAAGATTTGAGACAAATTCAATTAGATATTGAGGAGGAAAGAGAGAAAAAAGTGAGTTCTCTTTTCAGCTGAAAAAATTTTTCTCTGAAATTTTTTCCCTTAACGCAGGAATTTTGATTATCCCTTACACTAATAATGTCAATAAAATAAAGGAGGTTTTCTATGGAGAACAAGTTGACAAATTACATCAATGCAGTGAGGACTAAAAGCAAAAGATACTTGCTTAGCCTATCACTCTTTCTTTCAGGACTTCTGACTAATACAGTCTATGCGGATGATCCTTTCGCCAAAACGGATGCCTTGGCTCAACAAGGGATTACGAAAGTGCAAGGAGTAGGAGTTGTAACTCTGGGATTTGCTGTTGTATTAACAGGCCTTGTCTATGGTTTTGGTGGTCGTGAGGTAAAAGCTGCTATTAAAAAACACTGGGTGGCTATTGCGGTATCTATTATTGCGGTGTCTGCTGGTCCAAGTATTGTTGAGTGGTTCTATACCTTTGTGAAAGGTTAAGGAAGGTGGTGTTATGGCATTTATCCCTTTTAAGAAAAGCAATAAATGCTTAGTAACAGATGATCTATTTCTTGAGGTAACTTGGGAAGATGGTAAATCTCCAGATGATGATAGTGAGTTGCTTGGTATTATTGAGGGACTAGATCAACTTTATATGGATTTCCAGCACACGATTGAAGAGTCGTTGCCTTATGTGACCTTCCATCAGGCAGAACTACTGTTTCAAGCCTTACAAGAGGCTTATGGGCACGTCCAGCTGAAAAAAGTAGCTATATGTCATCTGGAGGGAAAAGAGGCTGTATCTGAAGGGGAAGTCTTTGCCAGCCCTTTCATTATAGATAGTAGGTATCAGAACTTACTCATACCGTTAATTCAATCTATTATGACAAGTCAAGACTTCCAATCGTATACCTACCAAGAAAAGCGGGAGTATTTCGTCAATCAAGTTTATCCAGCTTATAAAGCCAGTTTAGGCATTCAGGAGTCAGCTTTACCTCTTTTCCCAGAAGAAGGAGAGCAAATTTCAACTGTGTTACCTCGACAAAAGCAACGGCCACATCACTCTACTGGAGTCACTCCACAGGTTGAAGTAAAAGCCCCTAAACAGAAATCTTTAAAGATGATTTATTTGCTTGTGGGACTACTAGGAGCTTTAGCTATTGGGGGAATGGTTTTATCTGTACTCTCGCATATGCAATTAGCCAAGCAAAAAGAACAAGTGACCTATCTTTACCAAGAGTTGAAAAGTACCCAAAAATTAGTTGATGAAGAGCATCAAATAGATGTTTTCAGTCGCTATTTCTTGCCAAATTATTATTCTGGTAAGAAGGAGAATTTGGTAGATTTTCTTTCGGATGGAGATGCTAAATATACTGTTCCCAAAGAAGGAACTTTGCAGTCAGTTATTCTTGAACAACTGACCTATGACTTAAAAATGAAAGAATACACGCCAACCTATGTCTTATCTGTAAAAGAAGGCGAAAAGGCTTCAAGTATTCGTTTAAGTTTTACTGTTAAAAAATCTGATTCTGCTAAGTACGGTTATATCGTAATGGCAGAACCGAAAGAATCAGCTTATATCAAATAAAGAAAAGGAATAAAACAACATGAAAAAGAAACAATTGTTATCAGCCCTTGCCTTATCAACACTCGCATTAGCTCAAGCTGGCTTCGTATCAGCCGATGAAGTAACGCCAGTGGAACCTTCAGCACCTTCAACAGAAGTTGTCAATCCAGTAGAGCCTTCTACTCCAGCAGTTACAACAGATACATCGGATACAGGGACTTCAACAGAGCCAACCGTCCCTGTTGATCCAACAGGCCCATCTTCAGACGTTACAGAGGTAACCGATGATAATGGGGTGACAACGGATCATACAAATGATAGTGGTACCCAAACAGAAAATAATACAGAACCTAGTGAAGAGGTTCCTAATGTGGATGATGCTGGTGGTGTGGTAACAGACCATACCGTTCCGACGACAGATGGTGGTACTGCAACAGTGACCCCTGATACATCAGTTCCAACCAATAACCCAAACATCTCAGCTGAAACAGCTGCTAATACTAGTGCTTCTCAGGTAGGAACAACCTCTCAAGTGACAGGTCAAGTGGTACAAGATGTGACTAGTGATGCACCAATCTACACCAATACAGGTGCTACCATCGTTAGCACTAAAAATGGCTCAGTTGTACTAGCTGACGGAACGATTACAAGTCCAGATGCCATCGGTGCTAAGACAAACAGTGATGGCACTATCTCAGTCACAACGGCTTCTGGTGAAAGCAAGACTTTACCAATGACAGGTGATACTAATACAAGCCTTCTCAGTATTCTAGGAACAGGACTTCTTGGTCTGGTAGGCTTCCTCTTTAAAAAACGTCAAACAGTTTAAAATCAATTCAAAAAGGAGACATCAAATGAATCAGAAAGAACAATTACAAGGACATGGTTATTTTCGTAAGAAAAAATGGGCAAAAGGTTTGGCTTCAGGGATTGCCCTAGGAGTCGCTGTTATCACTTTTGCAGGTGCGACAGGAGTTTCTGCCGATGAAACAACAACTATTAGTACAGAAGTTCAGACGGAGCTGGTAGCTAGTCAACCTGAAAGTACCAATGAGAATAATGCTTATGCTGAAAATGCTAATACTTCTGAAGGTACTCTAGCAGTTGATATTGATAATAGCGCTGTTGAAAATGCTGCGACAGAAGCTAGCAATATTGGTGTTGATGTGACAAAAGAAGCTACGAAAGACTATGGTACAGATAGCACCACAGCAGAACTAACTGAAACGAAAGCCGGCATTGCTAATGATCAAAATCTTCAAATAGAAACCTTAGAACAAGCAACTGCGACACAAGAAGCTAATAATACAGCTTATGCTCAAGCACAAGCTGCGATTGATGCCAATAATGATTACGTTAATACTGCCAAAGACACTTATGGTTCAGAAACTGCTGTATCTGTGACAAATGATTCCTCAACCGCTACTAATGGTAGTTCAGAAGCTAATAAAGTTGCTAAAACAAGTGCTGAACAAACTCTAGCAGAGAATAAAAAGGCTGTTGCTGACTATGTTGATGCTAAGGCTAAATATGATGCGACTGTCGCAAAAGCTGATGAGTTAAATGCAGCAGTTGAAGCAGCCGCTAACGAATTGAAAAATAAAGGCGTTTCGGTAACAACATCAAGTCAAGTTGTTAATTCTGCTGCTGAAGTAGAAGCTTTACAAGCACAAAATGATGCGGCCATTGTCCAAGCCAACAGTGAAAAAACAGCTGTTGATGCCCTTTTAGCACAATATGCTGCTGATTTAGCTGCCTTTAACAATGGGACAAATGTTTCTGTCTCTGCAGGTGTTAAGACACAAGATGTTGATAATCTAGCATACGGTAATTCCTTTATGAATGGGACAATCAATGCGGATGGAACGTTCACCTTCACTCATGATATGAATGATGGTTTGAATGATACTTATGGCACACTTGGTACTGGTACCCTTACAGGTAAGCTTAACTACCGTGTAGATTCTCAAGGTAATGGTAATATTACCGTCTATTTGGATAGCGTTGAGCTCTATACGTACTCTTACACAGCTTATCGACCAAACTATGCGGTTAATCAAAACCTTAACTTCCACGTTTATACGCTTGGTGGTACTGAAATTTACAGTACTTATCATACTGGTAATAATTCCTTTACAGATACCATTAATAGATCAACAACCTTAACCTATGAACACGGTGTTTCTGTCGGTGATACTCTTGCTAATGTTGGTTTCTTGAATATTGATGATAACTGGATCTACAACACACATGGTCAAGCCGTTATCAGCTTTACCAATACTAATAAAGCACCAGACCCAGTTGATCCACCTGAGGTCAAAGCGAATTTGGTGAATGCTGTTAACCCAGAAAAACCAAGTTTGGAATTAACAAGCTTGTCTGACACCATAAATCAAACTATTAAAGCAAGTTACCATGACTACAAGCTTAACTACAGCCCAATGGTTGAAAAAGATCGCGCCAATAGTGATGGCCTTGATATGGATGGTAAGACTACTGTAAAAGGTGATGTCTTAACAGATACACTTGATATTTCAAATATCTATGCTAATCTTAATGTTGGTGATACCGTTACAATTATTGATCCACTCGAAGCAGGGGAATACTACAATGTTGATGACAATATTGCTGCAGCAGTTGCGAATGGTTGGGAAGTCAGCTACGATGCTGCAACAGAAACATTCACTTATAAGACTACTTATAAAGGCGAAAAATTAGTTGTGCCAACAGTTGATTGGGCACCTGCCTATGATGCTGCTTATTACGATAACACTTATAAAGTGCTTGTTAATGATAACCTTTATCACGTTTATTCAAATACAGTAAAAACACCAACGCCAGAAGCACCTCAACCAACGAAGGAAATCACAGATACTTATGGTAACGACATTGATGGGTCAACAACTTTCGATAAAAACGTTGCTTTCCACCTCAATACTGATTACACCCCTTATACAGAAGTAACAGCTTCAACAGATGCTATTTCTAAAGGGTTTGCTATCTTAGATGACGTTGAAGATGGTATGTTTACCGTTAATGAAGACGGTATTGTTATCCGTTTGACTGATGATAATGGCGAAACAACAACGCTTTCTACTGACATTGCAGATGTTACAGAAGCAGGCGGCGTATCAACTAACCATACAGGTGATAGCAATAGTGAAGAAACAACTGCTGTCAATAAGTTGAATGACCTCTTTACGATGTATCATGTTCTTGCAGGTGAAACAATTTCAGATAAACTCCAAGCTATTTTGGATCAATCAGGTTTATCACCAGTTGGTGAGTTCTATCTTTGGGTAGCTAAAGATCCTGCAAGTTTCTATACAAACTATGTTAAAGCAGGCAAGAACATTACTATTGACCTTCCTGCCTATCTTACAGCAGATGCAGGCACTATTGTTCCTAATGATTTCTATCAAATTGACTTTGGAAATGCTTATCAATCAAATCTTGTAACGGTTCAAGTTCCAGATGTCTCACCAGAAAAACACGCTTTGGATCAAAAAGATGATAACATTATCTTAGATGATCAAACGGTTCAAATTGGTGAGTACATTCGTTATCTTCTTGATGGTGTAACTGTTCCAGTGAAACATGATACGTTGTGGCAATATGATGGTAAAGATAAGCTCGATATTGCACATGACCGCTATACTGGCAATTGGAAAGGTATTATCAAAGGAACTGAATATACAGCTAAAGAAGACCTCGTACTAACCTATGATGTAACGCTTGAAGATGGAACACTTGTTAAAGCTGGTGATACTATCAAATCTGGTTCTAAGTATGCCTTTACCTTTGAATTCGACCAAGATACTAACAGCGATTTTATTAACAAGATTGTGACGGTAACCTGGGATGAAGAAAAGGGTGAGTGGGCTTATCGTATTGATGAAGCCTTCCTACGCTCCCTTGGAGTTGAAGGAACCTTTGATGCAGACTTCTATATTGAAGTTGAACGGATTGCAGCAGGTGACGTTGAAAATACTTTTGTAAATATTGTGAATGGCAAAGAGATGACTGCAAAAGTCACAACTCACACTCCAGAGCCAGCACAACCAACTCCACCACAACCAACTCCACCAGCTCCAAATACACCAGTTAAACAGGCTAGTCTTCCTTCAACTGGTGAAGCAAGTAGCATTCTTACAGTATTAGGTGGATTCCTGCTTTCTGGATTAAGTTTGGCAGGCGTTCGTAAACGTAAAGAAAACTAATTCAGGTAACTGAAAAGCTCGTATGTAACAAAAATAGGCCACAAGAAGAATACGTTATACACTTGTGGCCTTTTATTATCAAGGAGGTTAATAACATGCAAGCATTTATTGCACAAGGGCGAGTGTCAGATATCCCCTCTGATGCAGTTGGTAGAACAGCTAATGGGCATGTCAGCTTTAAGTTTGATTTTGCCTGTGATTCTAGCTTAAAGGGGAATGATGGAAAACCGTTGACGAGTTTCTTCCACGTGCAAGTTTATGGTAAACAGGCTGAAGTTATGGCACAAAGCTTATCAAAAGGTTCTCCAATTTTAGTTAACGGAGAAATTGTTCAGCGTCCTTATACGACTGAACAAGGACAACGTCGCAGCTATCAATACATTGCTCCAAATCAGCAGAATGGCATTACTTTCTTAGAAGGTAAAGAAGCGGCTCAAAGACGTAAGCAAGGAAACTTTAATACTTCTCAGGCAGCAACTCAACCAACGTCGGCTTATCTAGAACCAATGGATGCAGATGAACCCTTTTAATTGTTTGTAAGGCATACAGGACTTTCCATGTATGCTTTATTTTTTGTCGGTGTGTTTTTGTAAGTAGATACATGATATAATGGATAAGTTATGAGAAGAAGATTGAAACCTGTTGTTGTTTATGTATTTTTCCTGTTTATGATAGGTGGATTGATATTTGCGGACCACCAGAATAAAGTAACATCAGAAAGATAAGTAGAAAAGAATGTGATAACAACCACAACTATGCAGATCGTAAAATATAGGGAGCATCTCAAATTGTAGGTGCTTTTTATCATATACAAAAAGGTATATAACTTTTTGCACATCTCTGTAAATTGTGCCCTTAACGCAGGAATTTTGATTATCCCTTACACTAGTTATATATTCATAATGACATTAAGAAAGGAACATTCTTTATGGAAAGAAAACAAACAGACGATCAGTTGGATGATTTGATTGCTGATTCTCTTCAGATAGAAAATTATCTGAAGCAGGGGAGAAGTTGTCGTCGATACACAGTCCAATTGGGAATTGAGCAGGGAATCAATGCCTATTTGGAACGGTATCAACTGATTTCACCTCAGTTGCAATTTAAGGTTTTTCTCTTCTCAAGTTTTTATTTAGGAAAGATAAAACACTTCTTGGACGATAGACGAGGTGAACAGTATGTTTAGTTGGTTAGAAATAATTTACTATACCCTAATCCAACTAGCAAAAGTCAATGGCTTCAATGCGATTCTTTTAGTCAGCTTTATAGGCTATCTTTGTTACCAAGTAATAATGTTTATAAAAAAACCAATGAGACATCTTTTTCAACTGGTGAAAAGTTTCTTTGATGATAAGAATATCATTAAAGAGCATCTCAGAAATAAGAGGGAAGAACTCACTCATTCCTGGACACATTGTCACGAGATCGACCGGAAGTCAGCTGGTAAAAATATAGGGAAGCAGTTGTGGGAATTCATGAAACGACTGGTTACTGTGATTCCCTCATTTTTATTTCTGTTGCTAGGAAATATTCTCTTTCGGATTATCTATAAGTTACCATTTGTCAAACAAGATAGGAAACGTTTTGATAAGGAAATGAAGCCTCTGCTCTACTTCAAAAACTATCGTAGTTTTGTATTCATGGGATTAGGGTTTAGTGGAATAGCCTTTATTCTAACCAACTACCTTGTGACAGTTTTAAGAGCAGCCATCCGCTTCCTTTATTTTTCGGTCCTGTCTCTAGTAGATAATAACCAGGCGCTAGCTTTTAATCTTGATAGCTTACTTGTTCATAACTTGTTTAACGCTAGGGTGTTTGTGATAGCGCCAATTCTAGCGGTACCTATCTTTCTTATTGGACTAGTGATTGCCTGGCGTTCTGCTTGGGTTAACTTTGAGCAGTACCGTGATTACAATAACAACGAGGAGGGGGATGATCGCTTTGCGACAGTCAAGGAAATCCACAAGCAGTACAAGAAGGTGCCTAATAAGACAGAAACCTATCCAGGTGAAGGTGGTGTACCAGTTCTTCATGAGACGAGAAAAAATCTCACAGGTTTAACATTGGCTTCTCAAATGCTTTGGCAAAATCGCACCTTTAGTCGCTATATGACGAATGCTGAAAGAATCTTAGGGATTTATGCGAAAGCTTCAGGGGATTATTACATTGATGACAGCGCCACTAATATGCTTGGTGTCGGTATGACACGTTCTGGTAAGGGTGAAGGGCATATCACAACAACTATGGATATTAATAGTCGTGCAGAAATTCAGCCTTCTAAGGTTATTGCTGATCCAAAAGGGGAGCACTATCAGTCATCCTATAAAACAATGCGCCGACGTGGATATGATGTTAATGTCCTATCTTTTCAGAATATGGATTGGTCCATGTCTTATAACCCACTAGCACTTGCAATAGCAGCAGCTAAGAAGGGCTACTATGAAATGACACAGACAAGGGTTAATGCGGTGGCAGAAGCCATTTATCGTAAAACGAAACCAGGTATGGGCAATGGCAATGCTAAATACTGGGAAGATACGTCTATTTCCCTCTTCAACGCCATTGCTATGGCTCTTATTGACCGAGCAAATGAAACTTTTAAGAATGGGGAAACAGATGCCTGGGATACTGTAACAGTTCGTAACATTGCCAAATTCTTGACTGACTTGGGTTCTGAAGAAGTTTTTGTTAATGACTTTGGGGAAATCGTTGAGAATCCAGACCGTGATCAGCAAGTGAAGAAAAAATCGAAAATCACGGTTTACTTTGATAACTTGCGTAAAATCAACCAGGAACAGTTTTCTAAATTCCGAGACATGGCTGATCTTAACTTCAGGTCATCTGACTTTGCTTCAGAAGAGACCAAAGGAAACGTCTTCTCCAGCATGATGTCTGGGATTAACCTATTCTTGCAAGATAACATTGCAAAACTAACGTCTAAAAACTCTATTGATTTGGAATCAGTTGGATTCCCACGTCGGCTGTCTGTTAAGTTCCGCTCCAGTTCTAATGTCGCTATGCGCAACGAATACGCCCATAAGACAGCTAAGGTTACGATTACCAGTCAATCTGTTTGGGGTAAGACAACTAGACAAGTTACCCACGTGAAAGAAGCAACAGCTCTAATCGATGGCGAAGGCTATCTCACCTATGTGATTGAACCTAAACTACCTGATCAATTCCTGGTAACGATTGACTTTAATCACGAAAACAATGGGGATTCAACTATTCGTAACAAGACCTTCCAATTCTCAGCTGAAAAAGTTTATCAGAAACGTGGTAAGGTCATCAAGCTTGATGAGTACACGAGAAAACCTGTACTGGATCACATCAAGGTTACAGTTCTGAATAAGCAAGAAGATAATCTTCTTCAGGAAGATGATATTGACTTGATTTATTCAGACAATCCTAAAGTGATTTACCTGGTAACACCACCAAACAGAACAGAATACAATAGCATTGTCTCTCTATTTCTTGATCAGTTATTTAACGCTAACTATGAGTTGGCATTGTCTAATGGTCGTAAATGTGTCAATCGGATTCTTCATATACTGGATGAGTTTACCAATATTCCAGCCATTCCCCACATGGATACCAAGATTTCTATTGGTCTTGGCCAGAACATCCTCTATTACCTCTGGATTCAAAACTTGGAACAACTGGTTGATAAGTACGGAGAGAACGTTGCAGCAACTATCCAAGATAACTGCTCGCTTAAGATTTATGTGAAATCCACATCAGATAAGACCAATAGTCGCTTCAGTAAGGATTTAGGAACACGGACAATCACACGACGCAGACGTTCTAGCAATATCTTAGATGAAGCTAACCCAAATGTGTCTATCGAAAATCCGAAGCAGGAATTATTGACACCTACTCAGTTGGCCAAACTTCAGGAAGGAGAAGCGGTTATTCTTCGTGGTGTGAAAGGCCGAGACAATGCAGGGCGTAAGGTAACAACCGATCCAATCTTCCTCCATGAGAAGACAGCTTTCCCATATCGCTATATGTTCCTTCAGGATGAGTTTGATCACTCTATGACCTTGGCTGATATTCCAGTAGAAAGTGAGCATAGAGAGCTGGATCTTCAGGATATAGCGGTAGGGGCACAGAGTACCTTCAATAAGATTATTGACTGGCGACAGGCTTTAACAGACCGTATGAGAAGCAACGGAGAAGTCCCTCAATTAGCAACGAGACAGCAAGCATCTAAACCGTTGGCTCAGGCTCAGTTCACTTCTCCAGCTGATTTAACCTATGCTGTCATTGTAGAAGTATTTGACGAGGAAGATGACGACGAACTCTTCTTTGTGGATGATGTGATGTAAGAAGATAAACAAAAAGTTATATAATAAAACATATAATCTGTTGCGAAAAATCCTATTTCTGATATAATGTGAGTAAGTAAAAAACAAGGAGAAGGTTGTTATGAAAATGAAAAAATGGTTTAGTCTGGTGACGTTAGGGTTCGCACTCATTCTTCTAGCAGCCTGTGGTCAAAAATCAGCTGAAGATATTATCAAAAAAGAATTGAAGGATAGTTATGTAGGTTATTCTGAAGATTCAGGGGGTGGGTATCCATTTAGAGCTGGTGATGATACATTAACTTTTGATAAAAAAGAAAACTCTATTACTAACAGTTATGGAGATATGAAATATTTTTTAGTTATTCCAGAGGAGGATATTCCTTCAGGAACTCAAAGTGTCATTGAGGAATTAGAGCCTCACCTAAAAGGAACGGATAATTTCACGATTATTGTCAGTCGTAAAAAAAATCCAACGGTTGACGATTCAGAGGGTGCGTATCAAATTGCTCTATCAGACGGCGGAAAGTCTATTCGTATTTTTTACTTAGGGCGGGAACCACGTAGCTTTGGCTATTATGATTTTTCAGGAACAGCTGAATAAGTGAAAAAGTCTCAAACTTGAGGCTTTTTTGATGTCTTTTTGTCATTTTTTCCCTTAACGCAAGAATTTTGATTATCCCTTATGATGGAGGTATATAACAGAAAGTAGGTACCTTCATTTGATATATGATACATATTCAGATTTGGTTAATGACCTAGAAAAAGGTTTTTTAGATATAAATGGGAAAACCAACGGGAATATTACGGGCGAAAATGCGGAGAAAATGGCTTCCTTTTACAGATACTGGAGTAACTATTTGGAACCAACGCCCGCCTTCCTCTCTTTCTTGGCCTATATCCCAGGAGGCATTGCCAAGGCCTTGTACTCAATTACAGCTAGTTTGGAACATGTCTTTAACAATATGTTCAAGCTCTTTGGTCTCTTTGGCTACTTAGGTGATAACAATACGGTTATAGGCCAGTTCTTCTATTGGTTTCAGGTGATCGGCACGACTCTTTTTAGTCTGATTCTTGTCGTCTCGGCTATCACAGGTGTCTTTACCAAGCCAGTCAAGTATAAGGGGGTGATTACAAACTTCCTCTTAGTAACCATGGTCACGGCCGTTTTACCACTTGCTCTGACGACCGTATCCGCTGTTATGGCACAAGATGCTATGAATATCCAAACGATTTCTAGCGAGGCTCCAGAGGGAAGTAAGCATTATTCCTCATTAGCTATTCAGCCTATGAAGAACAATGTGGTGGATCTTAAAGTCTTGATTGATAATGATTTCTCAACAGAACTCTTTCATCTAGATGATCAAGGGTATATTAAACCACCTAAAGAAGGCTCTACACCTGTCAATCAGATTACGGACAGTCCAGATAAGAGGGATACGACCAATTTTGCGACCCGAATTGATTTTGGGGCAACTTATGGAGCTTCTAATGCTGATTTGTTAGATGAAATGGACGATAAACAAGAAGGGATAAAAGGACTTTTCTTACACAAACTAAACACGAATCAAGATGGTGTTGAAACTATTACCGAACATAAAATCGTCGGTGAACTAAATGCTTTTGAACCCGTCTATCTACGATACAAAGTCAACTGGATGGGGATGTTCATGCAATATGTGATTCTGATTGTGCTCTTAATTTCTATGGCTATCAAGTTGGTAAAATCCGTTTTTGATATTATCATTCAGGCGATGATCTCTCCCTTACAAGGCTATAGCTCGCTGTCTAACTCTAAGAAGTATAAGGAGCTGTTACGAACAATGGGAGGAGCGCTGGCAGGTATCTTCTTTGAAATCGTGATTATGCGTGTGACACTTGAAATCTTAAGGGATTTACCAACCTTGTCTGTTTCAGCTGTCACAAAACTATCAGGTGGCTTCTTTGATGGCCTCAACATGTGGGAACAGTGTATTGCGGCTTCACTTGTTTATATCAGCGTCTTCTTAGCAGCCATGCAAGGGGTGACCATGATTGAACGCTGGCTTGGGGTTTCTACAGGTCACAGTGATACCGCTCAACAACTCATTGGGGCTATGATGGCTGGTCAAGCCTTTGCGACTGGAGCTGGAGCTGTTGGAAGTCTAGCCATGGGTGCTGGACAACTAGGGATGGATGTCGCTAGTAAAGCTCCAGGAGCCATTGCTGCAGGAACTAAGAAATTTGGGGATAGTCTAGCTGTAACAGGTGGAGGTCTTCGAGGAGCCTTCAATGCTGTGAGAGACCAAGGTGTCGCAGGTGCCACCAAAGGTGGAGTGAGCAACATGGTTGATTTGGCAGATATTATGGGCAAAGAAGCTGTTGGTAATGTCAAAAACTTTGCAGGTGGAGTCGCTGATCGTTTAGGACAGAAAGAACAAGCTGCTCATGATGCGGTATATCGAGGCCTGAAGGATCATAGTCTTCCTGAAGAACCAAGGCCCGTCTCTCCATTTGATCCCGATGCCTTAACAGGATTTGATGGTCCTAGCGATATGTCCGAAGATGTTGGACCATCTGGAGGGGGAATTTCGGATCCTACCGTAGTCCCTACTGAACCATCAGGAGAAGCCTTTGGAGGAATAAACGAACCCATTCAGACCGTAACAATAGAAGATGAGTCGGGCACAAAGATGATGCCATTGCATGAGTGGGTAGGTGACACTAAGCCCCCTAAAGGTGGCTACAAAATGTATGAGAGTGCACCAGATAGCTTAATGAAGCAACCTAACATCAAAGAAAGCTCACACAATCACTCCGAGTCCAAGACTCAATCAAATTTTCAACACTCCATGAACCAAATGCACTACATGGGCCAACAAATGCAACAGTCTGCTCAACGTATGCAAGGACAATCGCATATCAGAGGTGCTGAAATTGATGAAAGTGACGAGTAAGGCCTATGATTGATGTTGCTGGAAAAGTTGTTGTTGTCACAGGTAGTTTACGACCAATGACCAGGCAAGATGTCACTGCTTTTCTTCAAGATAGGGGAGCCATTGTTCAGAACTATGTTTCAGCTCAAACAGATATCCTTATTGCGGGCCATAAACAATTAAATCTCTTTGAACCTGACAAACGTTCTAAGAAATATGAAGCTGCAATATCCAGGATTGCAGAAGGTCAGACGATTACGATTCTGCCAGAAGAAGAGTTTTTCAATATGGTAAAGAAGTCTCAATTTTGAGGCTTCTTTTTTGTTCATAAAGATATATAACTTTTTGTGTATAGGATGAGTTTTAGAAGGAGAGTCTGTGTGATTTATCCCCTTAATGCAAGAATTGTCATTATCTCTTACACTAGAACTATCAAGTTAAAAAGGAGATAGAAAATGAGTGAAAAGTATGGTGTCCCACGTGACATCTACGCCAAAGTTAAAATTATAGGACTAGTGATGGCCGATATCGTTTTCGTAGGCGGTTCAGCTGTTGCGGCGGTATCTGTTGGAACGAGGATTTTCCCGACGAGTCAATGGGCACAATTATTGGCTTTTGTGATTCTAACACCGCTGATGTGCCTCTATCTGGTTTTACCGACGAATGGCGGAAAGAAAAATTGGCACAGCATGTTTCTCTTCTTCAGAAGAAGACGAAAACGCTATGTTAGTCTGAATTATCAAAGAGGGGAGAGACGGTAGTGGCTATTAAACAAACACAAACACAATCTTTAGAAAAACGTCCATTGGGTCGCATGCAGGATAAAAAGAAGGAGAAACAAGAGTACTTCGATCTTAATTCTTGTGTTGAATTACTTGATGTTAAGTCGATTATCGACAATCGTCAAGCCTATATTCAGTTAGTTGATTATGGTTATCTTCAGCTGATGGAGATTCCAGGAAAGGATCTCGGTTCCCTTTCCTATAACGAGATTAGACGAACCATTGATAACTTTGAAAAATGGCTAACGGACTTTAATACAGATATCCAAATTGAAACGACGACATTACCGACCAATACAGATAGTCAGATTATGGATTTGCGCCATCATTTGAGCTTGGTTCGTCAAGAAAAAGCAACGTTATTGCCTGATTCCCGTCGCTACTTGCAGTTGTTAGATCGTGAGAACTGGATTAGAAATGAAATCCAGGTTGAAGAAAATATCCAGCAAGAAATCTATAATACAGAGTTTATTCTTTGGCTCTTTGCACCAACGACAACCGAGTTAGATGACCTGGTTCGAAAGGCTAAATCTTATGGAAATAATGATTTTGTCCCACGTGACATCACCAGGATCAAGAAGGAACAAATTATCAAACAGTTCAACAATATGAACGAAAAAGTATAAGGAGAAACACATGCCAGAATTATCTAAACGTAGGCAACGTCAGCTAAAAGCACAAGGCTATGAGCTAGCTTTTCTCAGTCGTATTCAGCCACAAGGAAACATTGATTTCAAAAAAGATGACCGTTCCTGGATGAGTGGGGACGGTTATCATACGGTACTCCATTTTTACGAATACCCGTCAGAAGACTTAGATCGATTTTGGTTATCTGACCTTATGTTAATTCCAGGAACACGTTCTTTCTTATCGCTTTATCGAGCAAACAATAAAGAACTGAAGAAAGAAATCAAGGACTCCATAGAAGAAAAATCCACACGTATTACAGGCAATAGTAAGATTGTTGATAACCAACAAGAAATAGATGAAATCAAAGATTTGACTCAACTGGATAGAGAGATTACCAAGAAGAATATTGCCATGTTGGGAATGTATGTTCGGAACTATTCTTCTGCTTCAACTAAAGAAGAGCTCTTTAGAAAAGTAGAGGATATTAAAGATAAGACTTCCAACTTCAAATCTACGATTCTCTCAGGTGAATTGGACTTTGAGTACCATGCGCCATTTATTCCAGCACAGTATCAAATAGACCTGCCGAACCACAGACGTGGGATTCCAGTTAGGGCCCATGATTTAGCGGGTGGTTATTTCTTTAATCATACAAAGTTAGAAGATCAACGTGGGGTCTACTTGGGCTGGACACCGACTAAGGGAGCTGTGAATTTTAACTTCCTGGAGAGAGATGAACGTCGGACCAGGTCCTTTATGATTCTTTCGGGAAACCCTAAAATGGGCCAACGCTCCTTTCTTTTAAAGCATACCGATGGCCTCTATGCCAAAGGGAACTATATTCGCAATTTTGATGCCAACGGGACCTTCCTTGATCAGACCAGACTACAACATGGTCTAATTCTTGACTTATCAGGTGAAGCCAACCGCATTAATATTTTCCAGGTATTCCCAACTGTTACAAATGAAGAGGGAACAGCCATTGATAAGAAGAAATCTTATAACCTGCATATCCAGAAGCTAAAGAGTATTCTCAAGCTACTCAATAATGAAGTGACAGGGGATGACTTGACAACCTTCGGTAAGATGTTGAATGAATTTTACATTGAAGAGGGATTGTGGGCCCGTAATCCCAAGTTGAATCCAGAAAAGCTAAAAGCGACAGATTTGGTGAATGAGGAGTATCCGATTTTGTCAGATTTCATTTTGTTTACGGATGACTATAAACGGAGCCTGAGGGCACAAAGTAAACCTGATGAGATTGAAATAAAGTCAGTTAACCGTATCTATAATACCTTTAATGAGTTATTGACGACAAATGCGGAAATCTTTGAAGGCACCACTGAGTTTCAGGATATTTCCTCTGAACAGGTCGTGACCTTTGACTTCTCAGGACTTAAAGGAACACCGCATTTGTTAAATGCCCAAATCTTCTCAGTATTATCTTTAGTTTCAGCGGATATTGTGAATAATGGGAAACGTTGTAAGCAACTGATGAAGGGAAATGCTCATCTAACCGAGATGGATATGGAACATTATATTGTGAACATTAGTGAAGCTCAAACTCTGATCAATCCCAAGTATGAGAGCAGTGTTGAGTTATTAGCTGATATGATTGATTCGATGGGAGAGAATTTTGCAGGTGTTGTTTTATCTGTTAATTCCCTTCGAGGGATTCTCTTTGAATCAGGAATAGGGAATCATAAAGATCTCTATGTGACAGCCGTTCAACGTATCTTTGGCCTCATGCAGTATCGTGTCTTTGCACAGACAGATGAGACCAGTGTTCCTTTACTTGCCAATGCACTTGCGGGATCCATGAACCAATCAGAGCTTGAAACATTACCACGGCTAGCTAAAGGTCAACTCTTTATGAATATAGCAGGAGTTGGCAATCTAGTCTTTAACCAACAATTACTAACACCAGAAGTACAACGATATGGTGGCATTCAGTAGGAAGGATAAGAATATGACAAACAAGAATCCACAAAAATTAGGCATGATTGCCCGACGAAAACAAGCAATTGACCAATATATTGCAGTCCGAAAAGTGAGAAGCCAGGAAATTAGGGATTATTTCGCTTCTGAAGGGGAATCTGATCCAGAGCGATTAGCCGCTCAAAAGGCACGGGATCAAGAGTTTTTAAGGAGCTTGAAGAAATTAGGGATAGGCTTTATTATCTTTTTACTCTTTTATGCCATTCTCAAAACCGCTCTAGGTCTGTGGTAGAAAGAGGAATGATGTGAAGAAGACCGTTTTCTTAAAAATACTGGTTCCCCTTGTCTCAATCGTTTTCTTCATTAGCCTTGGTGTTACCATACTAGCTGGTATTTTGGGAGCTGTTAGCAGTTCACAGGCAGATTGCACGACAGAAGTAGCTCCTTCAACTTCAACTGGATCCTCAGTCTCTTCAGGTGACGGTTCTATCGATTCCTTTGTGAAGGAGCATAAAGAAGCTTATATCCTCTCCTGGAAAGCTGGTGGCTTCTTGCCTTCTGCCTCAATCACACAGACGATGATTGAAAATGGGTTTAACTTCTCTAATCCTAATGGAACCTCTTTTTGGAAAGCTCACAATATGGGAGGAGTTAAAACCTCAAGATTAAGTGATTTTCCAGTCACCTTAGCAACTTATGGTCAGGATAGTGTTGACTTATCAGGAACGAAACCAGGAGCCAATGTTGGTGATGGAACGGGTGGTGCTTACGCTTGGTTTTCAAGTTACGATGCTGGTATTGTTGGCAAGGCTGAATTTATGGCTCACCAAACCCTTTATACTAAGGCTATTAATAATACAGATGGCGTATCCACCCTTTCCGCTATTGCGGACGGTGGCTGGGCTACTGATGGCACCTATAAAACCAAGCTTGTTGACATGTATAACACACTTGGTAGGAAGTATGAGTGGTTAGACAAGGAAGCTATCAGTGCTCATGGTGACAAACCTTACAAGGAGGTCCCTTCACCTGGAGAAGATGGCCCGTCAGATACGTTTACAAGCACTGCTAAAGATTGTAGTGGCTCCTCTTCAGGTGATGCAATAGATGGAACAGGAACGGTCCCAGCTGATGCGACAGCTTGGGGTTATAGTCCAGACAACATTCCAGAGAGCTTAAAACAGTACATCATTGATCCTAAAAGTCTAGGGATGGGCTATGCCAACGCAACAGGATGGTATGTGACTGGCCAAGGGCCACTGTTTGATGGTCAATGTGTTAACTTAACCATTAGCCTAGGAAATCATCTCTGGGGACATTCGGGATCTGTCACTGGAAATGGAAAAGATCAGGCTGCTGCTTGGGCATCCATCTTTGGAAATGGTGTCAAAACAACGCCTAAGAAGGGTGCTATCTTTTCAACTCAAAATGGCGGTGGAGGCTATGGTCATACTGGGATTGTCTGTCATGTCTTTGTGGATGGCTCTATCTTGATTGTAGAACAAAACACACCATTATCAGGATGGGATTACTTCAAGACACCTTATACCTGGAATTACCGTATCTGGACTCCAGAACAACAAAAAGCAGAAATCACGACCTTTGCTTATCCAGACGGTAAAGAACCTAAACTTGGAAAATAGGAAAGGACCTCTCAATGAAAGAATGGATGAAAGAAAATATGATTTATGTGATCGTAGTTAGCTTATTGCTTTTCTTTTCAGGAGTAGCTATTTATAAAAACTATACCAACAACAAGGTTGACACTACTCAAACGAAACAAACAAAACCTTCAGATCCTGATTCTTCCCAAACAGTAGAACCAGAGTCTATCGATGAAAGGAACTATCGAACAGCCAAATTGAAGTTAGAACATCCCTATACAGAAGGTAGTGAGGAACAAAAACAAGAAGTCGCAAAATCATTTGATGAGGCGATTAATTCCATTAAGGAAGCTAAGCATTTGACAGAGGTCAAAGGAACCATAGAAAACCATTTATCTATGAGTCAAGATGGTATGGTCCAAACCTTGGCAATGGCAATTTTGGTAAATCAATACAGCTATCAAGCTTCCAAACTAGAAGTGACATCATCTGAGAATGATGACGTGGTTCAATTTTTAATCGTTCTAACAAAAGAAGGCGAGGACAATTGTTACTTTGTCGGTAACTTCAATACAACAGTCCATCAAATTCAGCTGATAAGCTATATTGGTGGGAATATCGGAGGAACTTTTGGTTAAAACATAAAAGAAAAATACACAAAAAGTTATACAACAATTTGTGTATTTTTTGTTGACAAAAAGATCAGTATATTGTAAAATAGAGATATAAAAAGTTATATAACAATTTAGATAACTAATTACACAAAAGGAGTGCTTCTATGAAGATTCAAACAACTAACCTCGATAAAGGTGGAGGTGGGAAAAGTAGCCATACCTATAACGAGGGAGATTGGTTATCACGTGTTAAAAATAAGCGAGTCTTATTGATTGACGGGGCTAGAGAATGTAACTTGACCCACTCTTTTGATGTGACGAGTGAAAAGACCATCTATGATATTTTTACAACAGGTGAGTATGAAATTTGCCGTATTAATGATAATCTTAGCTTAATTCGTGGTGATGAGCGATTGACAGATGAACAGTTAGACTTATCTAGTCGAAACAATAAATATCTTCAGTTATTTATGTGGTTTAGTGAACATTACGATGAATTAGCTGAACAATTTGATATCATTTTGATTGATACTCACAATGATGAAAGTCTAGTGACAGCGAATTTTATTGCTGTATCTGATATTGTCCTGGGGGTAACAGATGCTTCCACAAATGGTTTTCGTGCCTGGTTAGCTCTAAAAAAATTTGTAGATTATATCAAGAGTGAAGCCGTAGAAGTAATTACAAAGAAAAGTTATGTTAAGACTGAAGCTTATCTTATTGGCAATAAGATTGAGTATTATGGAAATAATGTGACCGAGACTTGCAAGCAATTCTTAGACGTGGTTCAAGAAGATGAGGCTTACTTGGGATCTATTCAGAAGAAAGAACTGGTTGCCAAGAGTTTAGTGATTAACCAAAGTGTCTTTGAGCAACGTGACCATATGACAGATAAACAAAAACAAGACCATCAGAAGTTTTATGATAATATAGAGTATGTCTATCAAAATATTTTAACAGTACTGGAAGGAGAGGTTGCATCATGACGGACAATCGTTTTGCCCAATTAAAAGAAAATTTTGACAAGGAAGCTCCAAAAAGGCGAAGTGGGGTACCCCGTAAAGAGGCAGCGCAAAAATCACCTGATAGCTACAATAAAAAAGGGCGTTTTCCCTTCTCGTTACATCATGATGTGCGTTATGAAAAACTAGAAGATCTCGTTCATTACCATAGTGCTAAATCTGCATCCGATTACCTGGAGAAATTGATTATCCAAGAATGGGAAAAAATGCAGCGAAAATTAAAGGGTTAATTCAAGAGTTAAAGGAGATAAGATGATTATTTTCGTTTCGATCAAAAAACTTGTTCAGACTTTCTGGTGGTTGATTGCTGCTATGGCCCTATATGTCTTTTATCAGACAATCGGGTTAAATATGTTTTTCTTGTTAGTTTTGGGTCTGTTGTCTTTAAAATTTGTACCTGTCTTGTTCTTACCAATTCTTTTGATTGCCGTAGGTGTCCATTTCTCAGGAGATTTTTCATTCATTGCGGATGGGATTGTTTGGGGATTTTGGGGTCTTGTGTCATTGCCTATTGGTTTAGCTTTTCTGGAAACAGTCTATCCTAAATTTGAACATTGGAAGCAAGAGAGGAAAAAAGGTTAAAAGGTATTATCCTATAGGGATAAGCCTTTTTTGTTATCAAAAACAAAAGAAATTTGAAAACTTGGTCGTGAATCTTTAAAATAGTTCTCGTTATTTTTTATTTGGAGGAAAGGTAATGTTGACTATTGATGAACGAGAGCTTAAAGAACAGTTATTTGCACAAAATGCTATAGATTTTCACGATTTTGTGACTAAATATGATGAAGAGATGGTTCCCATTATGAAGGCTAGAGGTTACACATGTATCCATTCTACGGAGCGGACAGTCGCTTTTACCTTTGGGGAATTTACCTTTCGTCGTCGACGTTGGAAAAAGGGAGATAAATGGGTTGTTCCAGTGGATGAAAAACTGGGGCTGAAAAAGAACGTGCGTTTTTCTTGGGAATTCATGTATCAGATTGCTAGATTATCTACGATGATGCCATATGAAAAAGTAACACAAGTAATTCAAATGACTTACCATATCATTATTACAAAACCAACTGTTGTACAGGCAGTTAAGATTTGTGACAAATTACTTGAGGAACGTGCAACGTATCGGTTTTACGAAGATCTTTCAGAATGTGAGAGGCAAAAAGTAGACGTTATTTATATTGAAGGTGACGGCGTAATGGTGAAGGCCCGTGATATCGATACAGATAATAAAAATTATGATTTATCTCACTTTGTTGTTCATACTGGAAGCTATAAAGTAGGAAGTAATCGATTTGAGTTGAAAGATAAGAAAGAATTTGTTGGACTGAATAATCGCTTGGCTAGAGATCAGGTATTGGACTATCTTTACAACACTTATGAAATATCGGATAATACTCTGCTTATAACCAATTCTGATGGTGGCCATGGCTATACTCCATATGTCTTCAGGGAAATTGCCAAAGCTTTAAAAATCAAGCGACACGAGCATTTCTGGGATGAATACCATCTCAATCGAGATATAAAGGTTTTTTTCAAGCCTTACTCGGAGGAGTTATTGGATAAGGCTTTCCAGGCGATTAAACAACATGATAAAAGTAAATTACGCACAGTTCTAGATACGACAGAAGCCTTGGTATTGACTGAAGAGGAAATGGAGGAGTTCGAACGCTTTAAAAGAAAACTACTTAACAATTTTCAATACACTAAACCAGCTGAAATGAGAGGATTTACTCATGCAGGCATTGGTGTTATGGAATCTCAACATCGCAAGATCACTTACAGAATGAAGAAGCGTGGCATGTATTGGACTATTTGGGGAGCAGAGACTATGAGCCAAATGATTGTTTTAGCTTATGAAGACCAACTACGAGAGCTATTCTTTGGTTCTTGGCGTGAAGATTATCAGAAATATATGGATCTGGAGTCTTTTAGTGCAGGCAAAATCAAAAAAGAGCAGAATAAGTTAGACAAACAATATCAACTCCAATCCGTTGGTCGCCTGAGATATGGGAATCACCATAATTTGTAGACAATAAGATGAACAATAAGTTATATAACAAAAACCTTCGTGATAAAGGCCTTTTTGTGCTGCTTTTTACATAAAATGCTTGCTTCGTGTGTCTTTGTGTGTTATAATCTAACTAACTTAATCGAATAAAAAGAGACGAAAAGTGCGACAACACTTTCCGTCTTACCGAGTAAGAACTCGTCCTTCTTACTCAGTCTCTAATTTATGATACAGGATAAAGGTATCTATGTCAAGGGCTGAGCAAGAAATTGTTCAGTTTTTTCTTTACACCTCGGTAACAAGTTCTCCTCAAATAATACAGAATTGCTCATTCTAAAAAATTCTACCGCATACTTTTTACATAAAATGCTTGCTTCGTGTGTCTTTGTGTGTTATAATCTAACTAACTTAATCGAATAAAAAGAGACGAAAAGTGCGACAACACTTTCCGTCTTACCGAGTAAGAACTCGTCCTTCTTACTCAGTCTCTAATTTATGATACAGGATAAAGGTATCTATGTCAAGGGCTGAGCAAGAAATTGTTCAGTTTTTTCTTTACACCTCGGTAACAAGTTCTCCTCAAATAATACAGAATTGCTCATTCTAAAAAATTCTACCGCATACAGAAGTAAACTATTTCTTGCTTAGTAGGGGATCTTGTGGTATAATTTAGTTAGATTAGAAGTCATCGAAGGTACAGCAATGTATAACTAGGTGGCCTTTTTTCATATTATGGAGAGAAATTCGATGACTAATCACATACTTGAATTCACAAATTTTAAGGACTACTTACCATTAGATTTAGATATTACTGATAAAACTCAGTTAGTTTATAGACCGGTATTAGCACCAACTCAATTAAAATGTTCTCTTGAGCCAGCTTTAACTGAAGAACAGTTATATGTCCACATGAAAGAAAGCTCTAACTGGTCTTTCGAGTACGATGGGAATGATGACTTTTATAAACAGGATTGTGTTGATTTTTTACGAGATACAGATTTTCAATCCTTTTCTCAATATGGAAAGTTGGTGGACAGAAAATATATAGAAGCAAAAAGAGTTTACTTATTCGATAGCTACTTTAGAAATTTTCTTCAAGAGATACTGGAGCGTATCGAAGTTTTTTTGAAGAAGAGTACAGCTGATGCTCTGACGATTGGATACAATAAACCTTCTTATATTTTTGAAGACGATGCTCTCTATTATTCAGAACAATCTAAATATCGAAAAGAAAATCCTAAGAGGCAGGATATTGTTTTGAAAACAAAATATCATTTGTCACGATTGATTTTGGAAAAACAAGATGATGCTACCATCAAGAATCAGATTGATCAATATGGTGTCGTGTTACCTTGGACCGTTTTTCGTTTAATGACATTTGGAAACATAGCGTCCTTCCTTGTTGCCCTACAACCAGAACATCGAAATAAGGTTGCTGCCTATATTAGTCTTCCCTTGGACAAGGAGGATAACATTCCAGCTAAAATCTTATTGTCTTGGTGTAACGCTCTTCGTTATCTTAGAAATATTTGCTTACACAATGGTAGATTATATGGTCGCTTACACCACACTTTACCGGCTCTTCATCATTCTGACAAAGAATTATTGATGACAGGTTCAGAGAATGATGACAAGACACTATTTATCTATTTTATAACAATGAGACATCTCATCTTATCTATGTCCCTAGAAACCCATAGTTTTTGGAATAAAAAATTACAAAAGCTTCTGGAAGAAAGTCATCAAGAACAAGTGGACTTGAGACATTATGGTTTTCCAAAAAATTGGATGGACTTATTGGCAATTAAGCAGTGATAATTGTTTAGATGAATAGGTACTAGAAATAGAATCAGGACGGAGGTAAAGCATTGACTCCTATTTCAATCAAAAAATTTGTCGAATTGACTATCAATAATAATCCAGACATCAATCCCAAAGAGCTTGAAGAAACCCTGCGTGCAGTACTTGAAGAAAAAGAAGGAGGGGCAAGGTGTATGAATTGTGGAGCTCCTATTTGGGTAGCAGGGAGTGCACTAGTAGGGAGCCACATGTGTTTCACGTGTCTAACAGGTGAAGCTGATGATAGTGATGATTTTGAAGTTTTAGGTTAAGCTATTTCAGAAATTTTTTGAGAGCTCAATGGCTCTTTTTCTTTTCCTGTGATAATTTTTCCAGCTCTGTCTTGTTACACTCTATCTAAGTAAAAAAATCAACCCTTGATTTTTGTTTGGGGGTTTGGGGGCGAAGCCACCATAGTTTCTTATCGTCGGCTGACAAACCTGTAAGGTTTTGGTTCAGCTGGCGATTAGATTTTGGGTTATTGTGGACACAATAACTGAGCTCGCAAAAGCCGAAAAGCGAAGCGTTGAGGCTTTTTGGAAGCACCCGTATCCCATACGGTATCGGGGCTGACCCGATAGGGGCAAGTAGAGAAGGAGTATAACGAGATGGCAGACCACTATCGCATTATCCGTAAGGAAATCAATCTAACCCCAGAGGAACTGGAGCAGATTCAAGAGCTGATGAAACAGGAACACGCTGACCAGTTTTCACCCTTTGTCCGTCAAAAGCTAATGGATTTAGTTGAAGGGAGGCAGTCGGTGACTGACTGGTTTGCCCTCTGGCAGTCCCAGAAGATTGAACAAATCAGTCGAGACATTTTACAAGTGACTATCATGGCCGAACAGACCCAGCAGGTCACGGCAGAGCACTTACGAATTATCCTAACCTGTGTGCAAGAGCTGATGGCTGAAGTAGAGAAGTCTATCCCACTCAGTCCAGATTTTCGTGACAAGTACATGGGAGGTTAGGCATGGAAAATCGTTACCGCACTAATCTCAAAAAAGTGTTTCTGACGGACCAGGAGTTGGTTAACCTCAATGACCGCATTGCTCAAAGTAGCTGTAAAAATTTCTCTGCTTATGCCAGAAAGGTGCTGCTCAATCCTAACATGACCTTTCTGACCATTGATACCAGTAACTATGACGACCTGGTCTTTGAACTGAAACGTATCGGAAATAACCTCAATCAAATCGCACGAACCGTTAACCAAACTCATCTTTTAACATCAAGTGACCGTGAGCTCTTGGTGCAGGGCATTGGTCAATTGATTAAAGAAGTTGAAAGCGACTTTAACCTTAAATGCCAGCAGCTAAGGGAGTTTTATGGTCGTCACTAAACATTTTGCGGTGCATAGCACCAAGTATCGCAAGAGCCTTATCAAGTACATTCTCAATCCAGAAAAGACGAAGCAGCTGAAGCTAGTTTCTGATTTTGGCATGAGCAATTACCTAGACTTTCCCAGCTATGAAGAGCTGGTGGAGATGTATCAGGCAAACTTGACCAATAATGATCGGCTCTATGATTCCAGAAACGACCGCCAGCAAATCAAGCAGACCAAAATCCACGCCCATCACTTGATTCAGTCTTTCTCTCCTGAAGACAAGCTGACACCAGAAGAGATTAACCGCATTGGCTACGAGACCATCAAGGAATTAACAGGGGGCAACTTTCGTTTCATCGTCGCAACCCACACAGACAGAGACCATGTGCACAATCATATCCTGATAAATTCCATTGACCTCAATTCAGACAAAAAACTCAAATGGGACTATGCCCAGGAGAGAAATCTTCGCATGATTTCTGACCGCTTAGCCAAGGAAGCAGGTGCAAAGATTATTCCGCCCAATCGCTATTCGCATGAGCAGTTTGAAACTTACCGTAAGACCAATCACAAGTTTGAACTCAAGCAACGGCTCTATTTTCTCATGGAGAACAGCAAGAACTTTGAGGACTTTATGGCCAAGGCTCCCGCTCTAAACGTGGAGATGGACTTCTCTCGCAAGCACGCCAGATTTTTCATGACCGATCGAGACATGAAGCAGGTCATTCGCGGCAATCAGCTGGATAAGCGACAGCCCTACACCGAGGACTATTTCCGAGAGCATTTTGCCAAACGAGCCATTGAGCAGCGACTGGATTTTATCTTGCCCAGAGCACGTGACCTCTCTCATCTTTTGGAAATAGCAGAGCAGTTAAATCTAAAAATTTCTCCGAAGAAAAAGCATGTGACTTTTACCTTGAAAGAGGACGACCGAACCATTTCCATTGAGAATAAAAAGGTCAGCACAAAACACCTCTACGATGTCCAGTTTTTTGAAGAGTATTTTGATAACAGAGACATCATACCAGATCCTGATTTGACTAATCTGGTCTCAGACTTTGAATCCTACCAAGAAGAGCAGGACGAGGACAAGCTCCCTAGTGAGGAACTCTTGGTAGTCTACAAGGATTTCAAGGAGAAGCGAGATAAGATTCAGGAGTTTGAAGTTGTTCTAGCAGACCACCAGATTGACAAGTTGGTCAAGGACGGCATCTTTATCAGAATGACTTACGGCGTCAAAAAAAACGGCTTGGTCTTTATCCCAAACCGTAACTTGGATATTCATGAGAGCGAGCAGGGCAAGTCCTACCATGTCTTTATCCGAGAGACAGCCCAGTTTTTTATCTACAATAAAGAGAACTCTGATTTCAACCGCTACATGCGAGGACGTGAACTAATCCGTCAACTCACTCATGACAGCAAGCATATCCCTAAACGCAGACGCCCGACTATGGCCAGTCTCAAAGAGAAAATAGCAGAGCTTAATCTTCTTATTGAATTAGACATCAACAACAAATCTTATCAGGAAGTCAAAGATGAGTTAATCAAGGACATCGCCCAGCTGGATTTGACCATCACGGAGTTGCAGGATAAGGTCGCTCATCTCAACAAAGTAGCAGAAGTCCTGCTCAATCTTAATAACTCCGACCCAGAAAACAAACGGCTGGCCCGATATGATTATGCCAAGATGAATCTGACACCAGATATCAAACTGGAGCAGGTGGATAAGGAGATTGAAGATATTCAAGACCAAATGAATGCAGCTATAGATGACTATGAGTATCGAGTGAGACGGTTGGAGAAGTTTGTAGACAGAGTCAACTTTGAAGATTATCGGAATATAACCAACGTAAAAAAGTTTTCAGATTATGGGCTATTCAATTAAAGTTAGATAGTCTTGATATGAAAACAAGGATGAAGACTATCTATCAAGGAGATTTAGATATTCACTCGGATATGTAATTGCTAAAGAATTGGAAATAAAGTTAAGTAGTTAAGGTTACAAATTAGATATAGAACAAAATAAAAAGTTATCAGAATTACCTGATAACCAGAAGTTTTTGATGAGGCAGCTGTGGGATATTTTTGTAAATTATAATCTCCAACTTGCTCTTCTTTTAGATAATAATTCGAGCTTTTTAATGTTATAGTGGTATCTTTCAAGTATTTCTGGCTTAATAATACCATTGTTGATAGCTTCTTTTACTGCACATTTAGGTTCAGTAAGGTGTAAGCAATCGTTAAATTTACAATATTTGGCATATTCTTCTATTTCTTCAAATAATATTTTTGTATCGACACTTAAAGTTGTATCAATACCTTTAAAACCAGGAGTATCAATAATATTGTATTCTATCTCTGGACAGAAAATGATTAAACTACTAGTTGTTGTGTGTTTTCCTTTGTAGTCATTTCGAACATTATTAACCCTTGCAGTATAATTTGTTTGAAGGTGGTTAAGTAAACTAGATTTTCCTGCTCCCGATGCTCCAATAAACATACCTGTCTTACCAGGAATTAGTAATTCTCTGAATTTTTTGATAGATAATTCATCATATAAACTAATAGGACAAATATTAATTTTAGGATATAATTGTTTAACTTTAGATAGATATTCTTTATAATTTGAAAAAAGATCCTTTTTACTTAGCACAATTGTTAAATCAACATTTTGTTGAGAAAAGACTAAAATGTATCTTTCAATTTTTGATAGAGAAAAATTTTTATCCAGAGGAATAAATATAAAGAGTTGATCAACATTTGTGGCTAAAATTTGATTAGATTCAGAGAAATTATAGCTCTTTGCAGTTATATTACTAGATTTACAAATTACATTTTTACGAGGCAACAATTCTATATTTGAAATAGAGTTATTTGTAACAGAATACTTAATAAAGTCTCCTACATAATAAAGCTGTTTTTTTAAACTAAGTTTGTTGATTTTTTGTGTATCATTGCTTTGAAATCCGAGTATGTATTCACTACGGTGTTCAGAGATAATTCGAGCTATATTACTTTCTTTATCGTCAATCGAAAATGCACTAATCATTGTCTATAATACTACTTTCTTATTTTTGATGTATGTTATTTTTGATTAAATAGATAAACTATACATCTATTTTAACATATATCTCTATAGATGTATAGCTATATTTCCTATTTTGTTGCTTTAATAATTCTTTTGTGATAAGATTGTACCTGAAAAATTTATCAAAACTCAAGGAGATACGATGACTGCAAATAATAATTTTTATAGATTTGTAAATGAGAATTGGGAAAAGTCAGCTACAATACCATCTGATTTAGCCGAAATGGATTCATTTACAGAAATTCAAGTAGATATTGAAAAAAAAATTCAACAGTTTTTGTCTGTATCTAAAGATAATTTTATAGATATGAATGAACATGTTACCAGTGATGATTATATGGTTGAATTTATTAAATACTATACACTCATATCTGACTTTGAAAAACGAGATAAAATTGGCATAGAGCCAATAAAAAAAATTTTAGATTTGTATCAAGGAATAGAAAGTTTTGCTGATTTTATTGTCAAACTGCCAGAATTAGAGTTGTCTGGTAATCCTTCTTTAATGCCTTTTTCAATTGAGCCAGATTTTAAAAAGTCAAATACAAATGTACTTTGGGCTTGGGGCCTAAAAACTATATTACCAGATACATTATTTTATACAGAGCAGTATCAATATGGCAATAATCTACTTCAACAATGGAGACAGTGCCAGCTTAATTTAATTTCAAATTTTGGGTTCGAATTAGCAGAAGCAGAGAGCATGCTGGATGATATTATCTATTTAGATAGAATAGTATCTGAGTTAAATATTTCTAAAGAAGAAATGTCCGATTATAACAATATTTATAATATATATCCTTTTTCTGAATTCAATAGTTGGAATGAAGAAATTGATTTTGGAAGCTACTTTTATGATTTAATAGGGGAAATACCTGATGTTATCATAGTGGCTGAAGAGAAGTTTTGGAAAAATTCAAGAAAAATTTTTTGTTCTGAGAACTGGAAATATATAAAATCATTACTGATTTATCAGGTAATCCTTACTTACGCTGCTTATTTAACTGAAGAAATTCGTATTTCTTCTGGTGAATTTGGAAGATACCTTTATGGAATTAAAGAAGTAAGAAATAAAGATAAAGAAGCATTCTACTTAGCACAATCTTTATATATGCAAGCTATAGGAAATTGGTATGCGGATAATTTTTTTTCAGAGGATATTTTTTTAAGGGTTGAAAGGATAGTTGAAGATCTTATAGAAGAGTATAGAAAAGAGCTTTTAGCAAATACTTGGTTATCAGCTAGTACTAAAAAAATAGCTTTAGAAAAATTGGATAAAATGAATATTCAAGTTGGGAAGCCAAGTAATTTGCCACCTACATATCAATTTAAAAAAATAAATTTAGATAAAACTTTAATTGAAAATATGCAAATGATTCTCGCAGATTCTATTAGCTATATGTGGAAGCAATGGAATAAACCAATCGATAAAAATCAGTGGAATATTTCAGCACATACAGTAAATGCTCTATATGATTTCAGAAGAAATATGATAATCATTCCAGCTGCTATACTTAATGAACCTTTTTTTTCTGCTGACTATACTTTGTCTCAAAATTATGGTGGCTTAGGTACTCTCATTGCACATGAAATTTCACATGCTTTTGATTTAAATGGCTCAATGTTTGATGCGGATGGGAATAGAGGAAGCTGGTGGTTAGATTCTGATTACCAAGAGTTGATGAAAATTTCTAGCAAATTCAATAAACAATGCCTTGCAAAAGATAAAAGTTTAGTTAATAAGATGACTATTTCGGAAGATTTAGCTGACTTAGCGGGCCTGATTTGCTCACTTAATTCATTGGTTGGTAGAGAAGGATATAGCTTGGAAGATTTTTTCACAACCTTTGCAAGATGTCATCGATCAATATTGAATAAGGAGTATGGTGAAATTCAAGAAGTTTTAGATGTTCATTCTCCCAATGAGGAGAGAGTTAACGTCCCACTATCTAATCTTAAAGAGTTTCATGAGACATTTGGAGTTGGCCAAGGAGATTCTATGTGGAGATGTGAAACTGATAGAGTTAAGGTTTGGTAGATTAAATATTGTATAATTGTGTTAAGTAAATAAGGTTGGATTCGGATGAACTTTTGATGACATGAGTGATGGAGGTATTGTAGTGTCTTATACTAGATAATCTCCACAAGTCCAAACTCACTGGCAGGTAATCTTGTTTCGGAATGACTTATTCTAAGTGCATAACTTGGACTTTGGCAGTAGTTCACTGCATTAAATCAAATATAAGGAGTAATATGTGAATAGTTTACTGGCAACGAGAATGAGAGAGCGTCGTTTAGAGCTTAATTTATCACAAACTGAACTTGCTCAAGGATTATGTGAGCAGGCGAAAATTAGTAGAATTGAACAGGGGAAATATGTTCCAAATTCAGATTTGTTACATTCACTGTCTCAGAGATTAGATGTTAAATTAGACTATTTTTATGATAAGACAACGACTGCAGAGATTTCTCAGATTACACAACTAAAAGTAATATTAGAAAAATATATTGCATTACAGGATTTTGCATCAGTTAAGTATATACTTGACTTGGAATTATCTACTCAAAAATCGATAAAATATTCTATTGCTGATAAAATATATCTTACCTGGATTGAATCTTTAGTTTTGTTCTACCATGATAATAAACAAAAAGAGGGCTTAAAAAAATTGAGAAAAATAATTTCTCAAATAGGTAGTCAAATAGATTCTCATCTTTATCTAAAGAATACATTATTAAATTTTTTATTGGAAGAAAAGGGTTCAAACTTTATAGAATTAGAACAAGTTTTTTTAGAGATAGTAGCTGAGTTGAGAAGAAGTGATTTATCTAAAATAGAGAACTTGAAGAACTTAATCAAAATTAGATATAATTATTGTCGGCAATTATGGTTGTTAGGTAATAGAACAGAGCAGGCAATTATAGAAACTCTTGAGACTATAGAAGTCTGTAACGATTATCAATCAAGGTTTCTGTTAGCGGAATTATATTGTTTATTAGGTAATATAAGCGAAGGGTTTCATGAGAAAGAACAGGTAAAAGCATACTATCAACGATCGCAGTTTCTTTTTCAACTAGCTAACAACGAGAAGATGAGTTTAGAGTTAAGTAGGTACTTGTATGAAAACTTTTCAGCTTAATAGTGGTATTTTGTAAGTATAAATAACAGGTAGAAAAATTAGATAAAAATATTTCACATATAAACCAGGCGGAGATTTATAGTAATTTAAGTCCCCGTCTTGTTTATGTGTGATTTTTTGTTGTATTTTAGGAGGGTGATGCTGATGAAGTTGAGCCTCATACTAATCTTTACTTGTCTTTTTCCTATTAGATTACAGTGTTTATAACCAGAATATGTCTTTATTTAGCCTAGTCCGATTACATATTAACGTAGAGCTTAACTAATACTAAACTGCCACCTCCATATGTATCAATTGATTATATTTCCTTTTTTTGTTATATTTTATTTACATAAAAAAAAAAAAAATGCAAAATAGACATAAAAAGTTATTGACAAAATGTTTTTAGAGAGCTATAATTGAAAAAATAAATTAAGGAGCAGTTACGATGAAACGATTATCTAAATTCTTTATTATTACTTTGTTGCTCTCTCTTGCATTTGTAAGGAGTCCAATTACACGTTCTTCAGTTCATAATGGTGTTGATCCAGGTCCAGCTAATGGTCCAAGTAAATAGATAGGAAATATTGGGGAGATGTAATAATTGAATTGTTTCCCCAGTTTTCCACTAAGTATTACCTAAATCGGATTAATACTTAGTGGAAAGCTATGGTAGAAAACAGATTGCTCACATAGTTAAAAAAATATTGGAGGTATTCCGCATGGAAAATGTAAAAAATGAGTTGTTGGTAACGCTTAAAATCGATACTAAAACGTTGTCTATTGGACAGTCTGAACAGAAAATGAAGCATACAGGCGGTTCAGGTGGATGTTCTTCAACACCAAGCTGTCATTAAAAAAATTGCAATTTTAAATGATTTTCATAATTTATTGCAATCTGGTAAATTGTGAAAAAAGTAAAGAGTATCTGTTCTTGTTATTAACAAATAGAAATGTATTATTTGTATAACTAAGAATAGATACTTTTTTAGGAGAGAGATTTTATGATAATATCCAACGATGCTATAGTAAGAGTAAGTAACTTCCAGATTAATGATATAGAGAAATTAATACAAAAATTAGACCATTACTTCGTAAGAGAAGATTATATTCATTTTGTTGATCAAGTACTAGTAAACAAAGAATTAAAAAAAGCAATTTATATTGCCTCACCAGTGTTTATTTCAAATTTGCAAAATATTAGAAACTATAGTATCAAAAAACAAAGAAAACTTTGTATATCACTTTATAAATATATATTAAGAGCGGCCTATAGAGCAACTCCGTTTGGAAGTTTTGCAAAAATTGGTAAGGTTGATTTACATAAAAAATCTGGTGAAGATTGTTTAAAAACATTAGGAAGTACAAAAAGTTATATATATTTATCACCCGAAATTTTAGATTATTTCTATTATGAAATATTGGATAAACTAGATTTCAAAAAAAGTGATTTGAAGTGTTATTTGAACGCTGCAATACAAAATAGAAAACATTTTCTTGATTTTTATCTACCATCGATCATTGAAGATGAAAGAGAGGGAAATAGACTATATTTTTACAAAAATGATGTGCTAAACTTGCTTGTTGAATCTTTAATGAAGAGCAGTTATACATTATCAGATTTAATTATTCTTTTAACTTCTCAATTCCCTCAGTACTCCGAATCGTTATTAATAGATTTTATAAAAGAGCTTCTTAAACAAAAGCTAATAATTCTCAATATATATCCTCTTGATATGAATATTGACACTGTCCTGCAACTTATGGAGACATCACATAAACATTTTAAATCTATTGAATATTTAGGTAGTCTTTTGCAATTAATGGATTCATATTCTAAAAGTAAAAGTCTGGATATTTTAGAAAAGATAGATTATTTATTAAAAGAGATAGACACTTCTGAAAAATATATAATCAATGAAAAGCTATCAAGTGAAAGCTCAATTTCATTATCAAATGATAAAATTCGAGATATAACAAAATTTGCAGACTTTATCATGTCTGATTTTAATAAATCCTATAGCAGAGATAGACTTCAGGTTGAACAATATAAAGATATATTCTCCGAACGTTATGGTTATTATAAGTCTGTAAATCTTGTTGAATTATTCGATGATATTAAGGGACTTGGTTCTCCATTTAGTAAGGATATTGTAATTGATCAAAATCTAAGAGAAGAAAAGTTATGGGAAGATGAATTAAAGACTTTGTATGAATTTGACGAAGACGAAGTATTTAACTTAGCAAGGTTGAAAAATGCAAAACGTAATGAAAATATAAGAGGATTTGATTTAAATTTTAACATATATGGAAGTGATAAAAACATCATATTTTCGTTAGGACGTTCAGCGTATTCTAGAACTCCAAGAGGATATCATGGTCGATTTGATTTTCTAGAGTTGAATGAAACCTCCTCATTTACTCATGGAATCATATACTATCCAAAGGATAAGAAAATAAAGAATGTGGTTACAGCAAATAAGAATCACTACAAAAATAATATTGTTATAAATACATATAAGAATAATGATACAGATTTATCTTTATCAGAGGTATATGTTGGAATATCAAGTGATCATGAATTTTACTTACATGATAATATTGGAAATAGAATTATTGTGGATATGAGAGGTATGATGAACTTAGATTTGAGCAATGATTATATAAAATTTTTAGGTTTACTTAACTCACAGACCGACCGAATAGGTGGCTTTTTATCAAAATTAGAATCATTATCACCTGTACATCAAAAAAGAATTGTTTTCAATAAAATTATTATTATACCTGAGAAGTGGACATTGCACCAAAAGCTATATAAGGAGAGTTCCTCTGACTCTCTGTTGGAATTTTTAAATAGAAACGGTGTACCTAGTCAGTTTGCTTTGGCAATAAATGATCAAATATTAAACCTTGATACTAATAGATGTATTGATATGGAATTATTGGAAGAAATCTTTAGAAGAGAGGAAATGATTGAAATTTATGAAGATTTAGGATTTATATATGGTAGATCACCAGAGGGTAGATTTGCGTCTGAACTAACATTTACATTATTTGATAATAATTTAGAGGTTAGTGATTACCATATAAATCCTATTATAGATAATAAAGATAGATTTCAAAGTCTTTTGGATGGTGAAGGGTGGTTTTACGCTAAATTATATTGTTCTAAAAATTTACAAAATTATCTTTTAGAGTACATAGCTGATTATGTTGCAACAAATAGTATTTCTAATTGGTTCTATATAAGGTATCAAGATGACAGACCACATATCAGGCTGAGGATATATCTTCATAGTAATGGTGCTAATTCTATACAAGAAGTCTTTTCTTTTATCAGTACAGCATTAACTTTAGAATACATTGATGATTATTCTATTTGCCCATATGAACGGGAGTATGAAAGATATGGGGATGGCAATTATAACCTAATTGAAAAATTCTTTATGCTGGATTCTAAGTTATGCTTAGATATTTTAAAATTAAGAGGTAGCTTAAGAAACACTGAGTTCAAAAGTCTTAATGTTTATGTGGCGATAGGTTTATTACAACCTTTCTTAGAAAAAATAGAAAATCAGGAATTTATTTTTCGACAAAAATCCAATAAATTGGATAAATCTGAAGCTAACTTAATAAAATCTGAATTGAGAAATAATAACTATTATTCTAGATGCCAAGAACTAAAATCATATAAAGAGTGTAAAGATTTACTGAAATTGATAATAAATCAGCGAACAGTACCATATGAACAGCTAGCTGATAGTCTATTACATATGCACTTCAATAGATTATTTGGTGATTTGGATTTAGAATTTAGGTATAGAAATTATATTTTAGAGGTGCTCAATGCAGCAAAAAACGGAATTAGAATTAATATCTATTAAGGATTGTTTAGAGAATTTCTCTAATTTTGAAGATATTTCACTATTAAATGGTACATCAGGATATTTGTTATTACTACTTAATCTATATTCAATAGATAAGAATATATACTACGAGGAGCTTGCCATAAGTGTAATACGAAAAACGAACCTAAATTTTGTTGTAAATAGGGAAAATAGAGGCTTGTGGTCTGGACCGCTTGGTTTTGCTTTTGTATTAAATTTGTGGAGCAGGTATTCAAATAACGAAATATTTGAACAATTATCACAAGAATTAAATTTAGTTGCGGAAAGTATCATTCGAACCTTTTTGGAGGATAAGATAGAAGACTTTCAACGCAGTGAAAATATAGATATAATTTATGGACTAGCTGGTGGACTAATCTATTTCACATCTTTAAAAACATATAATCGGAGGTTCCGTCTTCCGAATGATTTGATGGAAAAAATAGTAGAAATTTTTGATAAATTGAGAATTTATGAAATAGCTACAACAGTAGAAGCAGGACGACAAAGTTTAAAAAATCGTTCCAAAGGGAACATTCATATAAATTTTAGTATGTCGCATGGAATCATTTCACTTGTTAATTCACTTACATTTTTTGATTTCTCTAATATCAATTTTTATAGATATAGTTTAGATTTTATTGAGAATGTTTATAAACAATTTAGTAACTTAAGTTTTAGAATTTCAGAATACATTGCAATAGACGAAACAATGAAAATTACTCCAATATATTCTAGAGATACTATAAATTATTCATGGTGTTATGGATTGTATGGTCACTATATTTTTTTAAAAAATAATGATTATGTGATTAAAGATGATCTTTTAAAAATGCTTTTGGAGGAAGCTCAAAGATTAGTAAGATGTAGAAAGAAAACCAATAATGTTAGTTTTTGTCATGGGTTGTCTGGCACGTTATATTCGTGTTGTGATGTTATAACGCCCGATGAATCAGAGGAATTTGTAAAATTAATAGAATCAAACTATTTTGATAATGAGGTTTTATCAGAGTATAGCGAATGGGGAATACTAGATGGTAAGCTTGGTATTGCATTGGTTACTCTATCACTCAAATTTAAAAGAAGAATTATTGGTGAAGAGATTTTTGGTATAAATTGTAACGGAGACATAAGTTGAATATTAGGACATATCTAATTAGATGTAAGAAAGAAAATTTAATTTGGCTGTTTTGGATTTTCATTAATTCACTCTGTGTGTTTTTAAATGGAATGCTTAGTGCCAGAGCAATAACAACACTGGTAAATTTTAACTTGAGAGAGTTTATTATTTACAGTACAGCAATTTTGTTAGTAAATATATTGTGGGTTGTTCAAATTTATCAAGGGTCAAAAGCAAATGAAAAAGCTATTCAAGCCATGTGTAATGAGATAAGAAAAGATATTTCATTGAAATTAGAAGAAGCGGGGATTGAAAATTACGAGAAAAAAAACAAGTCTACATATCTATCATGGATGACAAATGATATTGAGACAATAAGTGATCTTGGATTCGAAACATTAGAACTAATGCTGATGCAGTCGCTTAATATATTTTTTGCGATTATTGCATTCCTTAGTTTTCATTTTTCGTTGCTGTTCACGATTACTGTTTTCTTCATTACAATGATTAAACTACCAAAAATTTTTACTTCAAAATTGGATAAGAATGCTCTGATTTTTTCCGAAAAAAATGAAGAATTAGTTCAAGCGGTAGATGATGTATTATCGGGTTATAGGAATTTAAAGAATAATAATAAGATTTCTTTCATGACTTCAAAAATTATTAGTTTTGCGAATAGGTATTCGGTTGCAAAAATAAATTATGCTAAAACTTTAGGTGGATTAATGGCTGTCCAAAATGGTACAAGTTTTATTAGTCAAATTACTATTTTAATTCATGCAGGTTGCCTTTATTTCCTCAAACTTATCCCTCTTGGAGGTGTGTCTTCATCACAATATTTTTCTTCAATAATTTTTGCAGGCTTGACGGGACTAACTGCAAACTATGCAGAATTCAAGTCAGTAAATAAAATTTTTGAAAAGTTTGAAAATATTGATAGTGAATGGAGTGAAGTAGAAGTAAATAATTCGTTATCAATTGAAAGTGAAAAATTAAAGGGGAGTTTTATCTTAGATAATATATCGTTAGAACGAAGCAACTCTTCAATATTTAGTGATTTCTCATTGGAGTTTTATGCCAATCGTAAATATGCAATAATTGGGAAATCAGGTATTGGTAAATCAACATTATTAAAGATAATTAATCAAGAATTACATCCTTCAAAAGGAAATATTTATTTTGTCAATAATAATGCGGAGAAATTTTCATTGACGAATTTACAAGAGAGTATAAGTTATATTTCTTCTGATGACCATATATTCAACGAATCAATAATTTTCAATTTAACTCTTGGTAAAAGTATACCAAAAGCAGATATTGATAATGTTTTAGAACGAGTCTATTTGAAGGAATGGATTGATACATTACCTCAAGGTTTAGATACTATCTTATCTCAAACTAAAATTGATATTTCCAGTGGTCAGAAGCAACGTATTATGCTAGCAAGGTTATTTTTGGAGGACAAACCAATCTGGCTTATTGACGAGGGAACGTCTGCAATTGACGAACAAATTCGAAAGGAAATCGAACGTGATATTTTAAAAGATAGGGGTAAGACAGTACTTTTTGTAACTCATCATTTGAATAATGAGATAACATCTTTGTTTGATGAATGTATAGACTTAAACGACTTGGTTTAGTAAGAAGTACATTGTTTCCGTTTACAAGTGGCTCGTAACGAAAGTTTGGTGAGTGATGGATAACCCGAATTTTAGAGGTTATGTAGATAGACAATTTATAAATAGAAATGCGCCATTTGTTATTTAGCAGTTGGCACAGACCGTCTGTAAAAAAGAATATTTCTACATAGCTTTTCGAGTGGATATATGGTAACTCTTCTAGTTCTATTTTGGGGCGGAGAGTTACGATCCTATTTGATGTGTATTTGTACTATCTGATTGAGTTAGTTTCCTCAATACTAAACTAAGTGCTAATATTATTTACGGCTATAATAAGCTAAGCGATAGAGCAGTTTGCTTTATCGTTTTTTATATTTTTTTGTGAAAACATTGGTAAAAATACCAGATTTTTCACTCTTAATAGTGAAGTCCAAAAATTGAGAGTGTTTTATGAAAAATCGTTCACCACCGTTTCTTGCCTTATCAAATCTATATAAGGAGAAATAAGATGGAGTATTTTATCTATGTGAATGGGATAAAAGTCCCTGTTTCCAAAGAAATATATTGTGAGTATTGGCGATTGACAAATCGAGAAAATTATCTTAATCGATTAGAGGTCCAATATCGTGTTAGGCCATTTTCAGATTATATTGACAGTCAATTAATAAGTGTTATGACTGATGAGAAAATGGATGTTGAAAGGATTATTGAGACTAAAGAAATCTTGCAGCTACTGTATGAATCTCTGCTTACGCTTAATGATGATGAGTATACTCTTGTCAAGGACTTGTTTTTTGAGGACAAAACATTAAGTGAAATTTCTCGGTCCGAAAAAGTTTCTATCTCAACAGTTGCTAGACGGAGAGATAGAATTTTGAATTATCTCAAAAAATTATTGGAGTAGGGGGGTAAAAGCTGTCAAATTTTCACTCTATATAGTGAAGGGGAACTAAAGTTCTTGTTATTGCCCGTTGACAACTGAATAGACCAATGTGGGACTTTCTCACTTGTCAAGCAATTTAGTCGGATACGCTAGGATATGAGCGAGCAATATCAGCTATAAAATAGGTCGGTCACCTATCTGCCAGGACAACAAGTGAGGATAATGATACTTCTAACCGTTTAGGCTGCCAGCGAGAAAGGACAGCGGGTGTAATCCCCATGTAGAACCTAACCAGTTCTACCCACGGAGGTCATAAATTATAGAGTATAGGGAGGCAGATGTGAAAGTAAAATATGTGCCTGTTGAAAATGCAGTAGCAGAATGGGGAGATAAAAAGTCTCTTCTGAAACGCTGGGAAGGATTGAATCAGTACACCTTGAATCGCTGGATTACTGAGATGCGAGATCATCGACAATTTAGACAATACGTTATTAATCCTACTCATAAGTTGGTTTTTATCAACCTTGATGGATTTGAAGAGTTTTTACGCTGGAAGCAGCGAATAGCGGTAAAATAAGGGAAATCGTGCTATAATGGTAGATGGTTATTTCTATCCTTAAGCAATTCTCAGATTTCTCAGAATAACAAATGAGGTGATGAGAGATGTATTATAGAACGAAAGAAAATACTAAGGGAAAGGTTCGTTATGAAGTAGTAGAAAAATACAAAGACCCTTTAACTGATAAATGGAAAACCGCTGTGGTCTCCTATGAGAAAAATACTTCCAGAGCTCGTAAGCAAGCAGAGCGGGAATTGATGGACAAAATCGATAATTTAATAGGTCAAACAGAGTACCGCTTTAATCCCCAAAAAATTAAGACTTTTGGTGAATTAAAGCAAAGCTGGCTTGAAAATTGGGCAGTCTCAGTTAAGCCCCAGACTGTTAAACGTGAGAAACTTGTTATCAAGCGATTAGGACAGATCATTGGTGATGACTACTTGCTTAAAAAAATTACCCCTATGTTGATGAAGAAGAGTTTATCAACTTATTTGGAAAAATACGATGCTTCGCCATCAACAATGACACACATCAAGAGTACCTGTAATAAAATTTTTAATCATGGTGTCCTTTATAATGTCATTGATTATTCACCCATGTCTGTGGTAAAAATTGATATTCCTTTGGAGAAGAAGAGAGAAGCTAAGAAACGCCGTGAGGCAAAATTCTTAGAGATTCATGAGTTACATGCTTTCTTTGATACACTGAGCAGGCGTAGAAATCCAAATTACTATGATTTAGCGATTGTTCTACTGTTCTCAGGTTTACGTATTGGAGAAGCAGCATTCACTGAAGAAGATTTTGATCCAGATACTGGGGTACTGACGATTGATAAAGCTTTACAATATCATGATTTAAGAGTGGCTGATTTTCATTTTGGAGAAACAAAGACACTTAATGCTGATCGTGAGGTTGCGTTACCTAGAGTAGCCTGTGAGGCTATTTTAAGAGCGATTGAGCGTTCCAGAGAATTTAATCAATACATGATAGAGAACCCTAACGTCAATTTTACGAAGTCAGAAAGTATTTTTCGAACAGAATATGGTTCACCGATAACATCTCACTCATTTAGGGAAGTACTTGCACGAGTAGAAAAAGAATTGATAGGTAACTGTGAACAGAAATACGGTTTCAAATGGATGAAGCATGTCACACCACATTCTTTTAGGCACATGCACATTTCCTACTTGCAAAGTGAAGAGATGACTATTGCTATCTCAGATGTCATGGCACGAGTTGGGCATGCTAATTATGAGACAACGATGGGCTACACTCATCGAGTGAAACAATCTCAAGAGCATACGGTTCAGGCCCTTGATAAATTTGCAGAAGCACATCAATTCCAATTTGCTAGGCTTCAAAAATGGTCTTGTCAATATTCAGCCAAAATTAACGAGCTTATCGAACAGCATAAAACGGTTGGAAGTGTTGAGTTAACACTAGATGAATTTCGAGAGTATCTTGACCTCAGTCCGACCTATCAGCCTAGACATATTTCTGGAAACATCATTCCTAAAATAACCAAAGATATGTCAAAGCACTATCGTAATTTCCAGGTCATCTCTAATCGAGAGGGGAGCCAAAGAATTCTTGGCTATACCTTGACTTGGTGATGATATGTTTGGTGCCTGCTTGGTGCCTAGAAACAAAACAAGACACTCAAGGCTTGAAAACCCTTGATACGAAAGGATTTTACACACATGGCTAACATTCAATGGTTTCCAGGTCACATGTCCAAGGCTCGTCGACAAGTACAGGAGAATATAAAATTTGTCGATTTTGTGACTATTTTAGTAGATGCTCGTCTGCCCTTTTAAAAGCTTGTGATGAGTTGGGACTGTATGTCATGGATGAAACCTTTGACATGTGACGCGTTTTAAAGGGGATTTTGACTACAGCCTTGTCTTTGAAGACCAATGGCGCAAGGATGCGACAGAGATGGTTGAGACAGACTTTAACCACCCCAGTGTGATTCTCTACTCGATTGGAAATGAAATTCCTGAAATTGGAACAGCTCATGGTAGTCGACTGGCGAAAGCAATCCATGATCATATTAAGGCGATTGATGATAGCCGACCAACACTAGCGGGTATCAACGGTGTCTTTGCCGCAGGCGATAAGATGGGCCAAATCATGGGAGATGTTATGGCTCAAAATGCTGCTGAAGGGATTGAAATTGAAGGAAATGTCAATGACTTTATGACCCTGTTAGATACTAATATGGATAAAATTGTGGTTCATCCGGCGATTACGAAAACCCTTGAGTTTGCGACAGCCAGCACAGATATTGCTGGATACAACTACATGACAGCGCGCTATTATGGCGATGCTAAAGCCTATCCAAACCGCGTCATGGTCGGAAGTGAAACTTATCCACCAGCTATTGCTAGAAACTGGGATATCGTTGAGGAATTGCCGAGCGTTATTGGTGATTTTACTTGGACAGGCTGGGATTATATTGGTGAAGCGGGTGTCGGTGTACCAGCTTACGCCTTTGGGGAAGGAGGTTTCGGCGCACAATTCCCATGCCAATTGGCCTTTGCAGGTGATATTGACATTACTGGTTTCTGTCGTCCCCAGTCCTATTACCGTGAAATCGTCTTTGGCTTACGTGAGGCACCTTACATTGCCGTTCAAAATCCCAATCACTTTGGGAAAACCCTGATTAAGACTCCTTGGGTCTTATCGGATGCTACCCATTCATGGACCTGGTCAGGAATTGAAGGAAAACCAGTCGTCGTTGAAGTCTATGCCAAAGGCGATGAAGTAGCGCTCTACTTGGATGACATTTTGCTTGAGAAAAAAGCTATCGGTGAAGAATTGGGCTGTCTAGTGCGTTTTGAAACAGTCTACCAACCAGGGGAACTTAGAGCCGTTCTCTATCGTGACGGTCAAGTGGTATCTGAGTCAATTTTGGCCACAGCAGATAAAACCAATCCTTCATTGACACTTGAGCTGTCTCACCAAGGACAAGAATTGACTTATCTTGACATTGCCCATACAGATCAAAATGGTCAGGTCATTGGAGATGAAGATCTAACGCTTCATCTGACAGTAGAAGGTGCAGAGGTTCTAGGATTTGGCACTGGAAATCCTAAACCAAACGATCATTACCATAGCCTTGACACCACAACCTTCATCGGGCGTGCGCTAGCCATCCTCAAGAAAACCGCAGAAACCACAACCGTCACCGTTACAGGAGACAGTTTGACGGGAGAAATAGAGTTTTAAGCAAAAGAGTCAAATGTTAAACCCAGGACAATGAACTGCACCCCAAAAGTTAGACACAAAATCTAACAATTGGGGTGCTTTTTGTATGAAATTAAGTTATGAAGATCAATTAACAATTTATCATTTGAAAAAACAAGGGATGACATGGACAAAGATTGGAAAACTATATGATGTTAATATCTCTAATATAAAATATATGGTTAGACTCATGGATCGATATGGCGTAGAGATTGTTAAGAAAAGTAAAAATAGATACTATTCTCCTGAATTAAAGCAAGAAATTATCGATAAGGTTCTTCTTGAAGGGTATTCTCAATTATCAGTTTCTCTCGATTATGGACTCCCTAATCGAGGAATGCTTCCGAACTGGATAGCACAATACAAGAAAAACGGTTATACTATTGTTGAGAAACAACGAGGGAGACCATCAAAAATGGGACGTAAACCGAAAAAGAAACCAGAAGAGATGACAGAATTAGAGCGTCTTCAAAGAGAATTGGAATATCTTAGAGCGGAGAATGCTGTGCTAAAAAAGTTGCGAGAATACCAATTGAAGGACGAAGCAAAGCTCAAAGAGCAACAACAATCGTTCAAGAGTTAATCAACGAGTTCCCTTTAGCGATGTTACTCGAAATCTTAGACTTAAGTCGTTCAACTGACTACTATCAATTAAAACAATTGAATAAAGGGAGAAGGATAAGGCACTCAAAGCTGAAATCAAGTCCATTTATGACGAACATAACGGGAATTATGGTTATCGTCGTATTCACTTAGAATTACGAAATCGTGGATTTATGATTAACCACAAGAAGGTCCAACGTTTGATGAAAGTGATGGGCTTAGCGGCTCGTAT
>NZ_JBHRZV010000052.1:123344-216685 GCF_042649745.1 Streptococcus caprae
TAAATACTCCTCTTACATGGGTGAAGTTGGTAAGAAAGCTGATAACCTGATTCAACGTCAATTTAAGGGCTCTAAACCGTACGAGAAGTGTTATACGGATGTGACGGAATTTACTTTACCGAACGCTGAGGGGAAACTCTATTTGTCACCTGTTCTTGACGGCTACAATAGTGAAATCATTGCCTTTACCTTGTCACGTTCGCCGAACTTGAAGCAGGTTCAGACTATGCTTGAAAAAGCATTTCCAGATGAGTCTTATAAAGCCACTATCCTTCACAGTGATCAAGGCTGGCAATATCAACATGATAGTTATCATTGTTTCCTTGATTCTAAGGGAATTCAGCCCTCTATGTCTAGAAAAGGGAATAGCCCAGACAATGGTATGATGGAATCATTTTTTGGCATTCTTAAATCTGAGATGTTCTACGGATTTGAAAGGTTATATCAATCACTAGATGAACTTGAACAAGCTATTACAGATTACATTTTTTACTACAACAACAAACGAATCAAAACAAATTTAAAAGGACTTAGCCCTGTGCAATACAGAACTAAATCCTTGCAATAATTATTTGTCCAACTTTTTGGGATCAGTACATAATTGCTTAGAAGGGGTGTTTGATGAGGAGAATTTTTAGAGGATGTCCTCTTCCATGATACTGGAAGAAGCTTGCCGATTTGCTTCAATATAAGAGGCTGCTTCGATTTTGAAGGCGAGATTTTCATCATACTGCAGAGCAAAAATCCCTGAGTATAGAACATCTAACAAATAAAGAATGGATTCATCAGTGGTAAAGGTTCCTATTTTGGAATAAAGTTTTTCTTTGGTAGAAATAAATAGACGATAGTCCGCTAATTCAGAAATAGAGTTTTCACCAATGCTTGTCAACAAAATGATTGGAATGTCTTGCAGATGTAAAATCTTGGCAACTCTTAATAACGAGGATGTTTCACCTGAATAGGAAATAAGAAGCGCACAAGAATTCGGCAATGCTTGATAGGCATCAAAATATTGTTCGCCTTCTAAGGAATGAACTCGGACATCACGGCGAATTCGGCTCATCTTTTGTTGGAAAGTTAGGGGAAGAAGATTATTATTGCTGGTTGCAAAAACATGGATTGTTTGTGATTCAGATAGTGTTTTAATCGCTTTATTCAATGTTTTATAAGAAAGGAGTGACTGAGTGTCTTCAATCACTTCTTTTTTTAAGGTAGCAAGTTGATTGGCGATTTGCTGGATATTATCCGTCTTTTGAAAAGGAAGATTGGCATCAATCTGAGAAACATGGCTATTGAGATAAGTCAGTTCTTTGATGAAAGCCATTTTAAATTCTTGCCAACCAGAAAATCCTAATTTCTGTGCTGTTCGAACAAGAGTAGACTTTGATGAGAAAGTAGTAGCAGCAATTTCTGTCGTTGTTTGGTGCTCAATGTCCATTTTTTGTTCCAAAATGTAATCAATAATCACTTGCTCGCTGTGAGAGAATGATAGATTTTCCATTTTTTCAATTAGTAACATGATTTTCTCCTAGTCTTGTTTCATTTTTGAAATCGCGTTCTTAATTTGGTGCTCCTTTTGAAGCCAATTTGAGAACACTGTTTCAAATTGGCTAAAGTCCCTTTAAAACCATTATAACAAATGGTAAGCTAGAATTGTCAATAAAAGGAGGTTGATGTGAAAAAAGTGCAGAACATTCTAGCCTATTTCTTGGCTGGATTTCTGGTGCCAACTATCTGGCACTATGTAGCAGCGCCCTTTGGTTATTTTGCAGGTTGTGTTGCCGCTATAGTGGTGATTGCTCCTGTCTGGTACTATAAGGGAATGGTTAATCAAGATAGTAGAGCAGCAACTTTAGATATGGGAGCGGCTGTTGGGCTTGCTATACTGATGAGGGATCTGCTAAATAAGGGTTTTTCATCAGTCTTTGGGAGCTTGCCAACCTTATTTTGGATGAGTCTAGGGGCGATTTTGGCGGGTTGTATTGCCCATCTTCTGACTAAAAGGAGGCAAAAATCATGACCGCACAAGAGGCACTCCTGACCATGTTAGGTGGATTTATCCTTCCTTTTTGCGCCCTACTTTTCTGGGGACGATTAGTCGATAAATGGCGAGCTTGGGGTGGTTTTTTAGCGGCCGCACTTATCGTTGGTCCCATCTGGCTCCTCAATCACGGTTTGCCTAGTCCTTTGATCAAGCAGAGTGGTCTAGTCTTTATAGACATGGGATTAGCGACAGCGATTGGTATCTTAGTTTTTGGGTTACTACAGGGACGGAGCTTCAAAAAGACTCTACCGATTATACTATCTTGTTCTATCGGTGCTAGTTTAGCAGGATTGCTCTTATCAATGCTATTTTAAAAAATTAATAAAAATAATATATAATAAAGGAGAAAACAATGACATTTCCAAAAAATTTCCTCTGGGGCGGTGCCCTAGCTGCCCACCAATTTGAAGGTGGTGTTCTTGAAACCTCTAAGGGTCTTAGCGTGGCTGATGTGATGACGGCTGGTGCCCACGGTGTTCCCCGTATCATCACAGATGGTCTAGTGGAGGGGAATTACTACCCTAACCATGTAGGGATTGATTTCTACCACCGCTACAAGGAAGATATTGCCATGTTTGCGGATTTAGGTTTTAAGTGTTTCCGGACTTCGATTGCCTGGTCGCGGATTTTCCCGACGGGCTTTGAAACGGAGCCAAATGAAGAGGGGCTTCAATTCTACGATGATGTCTTTGATGAACTCTTGAAGTACGGTATTGAGCCCGTTATCACTCTTTCTCACTTTGAGATGCCGTACGAATTAGCCAAGAAAAATGGTGGATTCATGAGTCGTGATACGGTGGACCAATTTGTCAAGTTTGCGGAAGTTGTCTTCAAGCGCTACAAGGCTAAGGTCAAGTACTGGATGACCTTTAATGAAATTAACAACCAGATGAACTACCACAACGATATCTTTGGTTGGACAAACTCGGGTGCTCATTTCGGAGATTATGACAATCCAGAAGAAGCTATGTACATCTGTGCCCACCATACCTTGCTTGCCTCAGCCAAGGCTGTTAAGATTGGTAAGGCAATCAATCCAGACTTTAAGATTGGGAATATGATTGCCATGGTGCCTATCTACCCTTATTCTTGTCGTCCAGAGGATATCCTCTTGGCCAATCAAGCCATGCACGACCGCTGGTTCTTCTGTGATGTGCAGGTCCGTGGGCACTACCCAGCCTATAGCCTCAAGATGTTTGAACGCAAGGGCTTCAAAATCCCTATCACTGAGGAGGATAAGGTGGTTTTGGCAGAAGGCACTGTCGACTATATTGGCTTTAGCTACTATATGAGCAATGTCGTTGATTCGCAAAAAGAACAGAGCGATGTATCAGATGCTATTGAAGCCTCTAATCCATACAGTGTCGTCAACCCCTTCATCAAGGCTTCGGACTGGGGCTGGGCGATTGATCCTGTGGGACTTCGCTATTCCCTTAACGCCTTTTATGAGCGCTATGAAAAGCCACTCTTTATCGTAGAAAACGGCTTTGGGGCTATCGATGTCAAAGAAGCAGATGGCTCTGTCCATGATCAGTACCGCATCGACTACCTGCGCAGCCATATTCAGGAAATGGAAAAAGCCATCAATGAAGATGGTATAGAGCTGTGGGGCTACACGCCTTGGGGCTGTATCGACTGCGTGTCCTTTACGACTGGTGAGATGAAAAAGCGCTACGGTTTCATCTATGTTGACCGTGACAATGAAGGCAATGGCACACTTGAGCGCTCTAAGAAAGATTCTTACGACTGGTACAAGCAAGTGACGACTAGTAATGGCGCAATCTTGTAAGATAGTTGCAAATCGAAGGGTTTTTTTGATTGGTACTAACATGTCATGTTAAATGACAATTTCAATTATTTTATGGAGGATATACTAAATGGTTCAAAACTTATCATTTCCAGACGTTTTTTTGTGGGATGGTGCGACAGCTGCAACCAACTTGAAGGTGCTTATAATGTGGATGAGCGTGGCTTAGCTAATGTCGATGTCTCACCTGTTGGGCCAGATCGTATGAAAATTATTACTGGTCAAGTGAAACACTTTAACTTTGACGATGAGCATTTTTATCCAGCTAAGGAAGCCATTGATTTTTATCATCGTTACAAGGAAGATATTGCACTCTTTGTAGAGATGGGCTTTAAGACTTTACGTCTTTCTATCGCCTGGTCTCGTATCTTCCCAAAAGCTGATGAAGCGACACCAAATGAAGCTGGATTGCAATTCTATGAAAATGTCTTTAAAGAGTGTCGAAAATATGGTATTGAACCTTTGGTGACCATTACCGACTTTGATATTCCAATGCATCTAGTCACAGAGTATGGTGGTTGGCGCCATCGTAAGATGTTGACCTTCTATGAAAATCTTGTCACAGTGTTGTTCAATCGCTACAAGGGATTGGTCAAGTATTGGTTGACCTTCAATGAGATTAATGTCTTACTCCACGCACCGTTTATGGGAGCAGGTGTAGTCTTTGAAGAGGGTGAAAATAGAAATCAAGTCCTTTATACAGCAGCTCACCATGAGTTGGTTGCCTCAGCTCTTGCGACAAAAATTGCACATGAAGTTGATCCTGAAAATAAAGTGGGTTGTATGATTGCTGCAGGGAAATTCTACCCATTGACACCAAAATCAGAAGATGTCAAAGCAGCTATTGATAAGGACCGGGAAAATTACTTCTTCATCGATGTTCAGGCGCACGGAGAGTATCCTGGTTATGCCTTGAAATTCTTCGAACGTGAAGGATTAACTATTCCTATCGAAGAGGGTGACTTGGAGCTTCTAAAAGAGAATACAGTAGACTTTGTTTCCTTCTCTTATTATGCAAGTCGTGCAGCAGAAGCAGTTCCTGCTGACCAGACAGAAGCAAATCTCTTGGGGACAGCTCATAACCCTTACCTGAAAACGACAGATTGGGGTTGGGCTATCGATCCACTAGGTTTTCGAAATACGATCAATGACTTGACAGATCGCTATCGCAAGCCGCTCTTTGTCGTTGAAAATGGATTAGGTGCTGTTGATACACCAGATGAAAATGGCCATGTAGAAGATGACTACCGTATTGCCTACCTAGAAGAGCATATTAAAGCCATGCGAGATGCTATCAATGAAGATGGAGCTGAAATCTTAGGCTATACAATGTGGGGACCAATTGATCTTGTTTCAGCAGGAACAGGCGAAATGAAGAAACGCTATGGGTTCATCTATGTGGACCGTGATAACTATGGCAATGGAACCCTTAAATGTTCTAAGAAAAAATCCTTTAACTGGTACAAGGAAGTCATTGCAACCAATGGTGCAAGCCTGAAATAAGATGGAAACATCGGGTCGCTATAGTCAGCTCGATGTTTCTTTTTTAATAGCTAGGCAAGGAAGACGAAGCATGTCTCAAACGGACACTATTTACATATTTTTTGTGCAAAAACTTTTTCAGAAATTCAAAAAAATAAAGCATTTTTTGGTTTACAAATACTAAAAAAAGAGTATAATATATGCCATAAGGAGGGATTGTATGCGATTCCAATCTATTTGTAGCCAGTCTGGCTACCCCTGCCATAGCGACCCACCAGTCTTCTTATAATGACGATATTTCATTTTTGGAGGGAAATGATGGATAACTTTATTTATTACTTAATGATGTCCTTTATAATATTTGTGATGCCTGCCTATTTAGTTTATTTATTGAGAAAGACTTGGAAAAATGTAATAAGTCTTGGACTTATTACATTCACTTCAAAAAGGGAGTCACGTCGCCTGATTTGACAACACCTGTCTTTCAGGACTACTTTACGGTGGAACACGTCACCGAAGATGGCACAGTTGTCATCACCAGTAAGGTCAATGATACTCGATTACGTAAAATTATTTCGACAGAAAGTCAGCTATCACTAGATGCTTTCCATGTGACAGATCATATTATTCGGATGCCATAATGGCTAGAGAGGAGAATGAAATGACAAAGAACGGTACTTGGAGATATGTCATTCATTTTAAAGAAACATTACCAGATTTAAGCCTACCTGTTTTTCAGGAGTATATTACAGTTGAACGCCAGCTTGATGATCAAGTCGTTGTTGTCCATAGCACCATCAATGATGTGATGCTGCAAGACCTGATTGTCAAAGAGTGCGGCTTAAAGAAAAGCGCATTTGCCATTTCAGGCGGTCTGATGCGGATACCAATTTAATAAGATTCGAGGCTGGGACCAAGTCCTAGTCTCTTTATTTTATTGTCGCGTACCTAAGCAAGAGGCAGGTCTTCTTGACTTATTTTGTAAATCTAGAAATACCCTGACAGATTGGGGATTCTGGAAGTAGGACAGAACTTAATAAGTGAAAAAAGAGTTTGCTCGCCTGTCTATGGCTAAGGTTCGGGCTAAAAATGGAGTAAAAAAGTCAAATCGCAAGATTGTGACGGTATGTCGGTTTTCTTACTCTCTGTTTTGTGATTTGCGGAAAATATACACTAGCAAACAAAAAATTTCCGCATCAGGGGATTTTTTCCCTTTCCACTGCGGAAAAAGTTCCTATGTACAATGGAGGTAAAATGCTCTATAATGAGTTTGTAAGCAGTTACAAAAAATAAAAAAGGAGTTTTGTATCATGACAAAATCAGCTTTAATTATCTGTGCCGGAGGAATGTCCTCTTCTCTTATTGCTAAAAAGACAATGAATTTGCTTCAAGAGCAAGGAGTAGATATCTTTATGGATGCACGTGGTGTTCCAGAAGGAAAACGGGAAATTCAAGCGGACAAATTTGACCTATATCTTGTTAGTCCACAAACAAAAATGAACTTTAAAGAGTTGGCAGATGCAGCCGCTAAATTGAACAAACCGATTGTTCAAATCCCACCACAAGCCTACATTCCAATTCCAATGGGGATTGAAAAAATGGCAGCTTTGGTGAAAGAAAACATTTAATTTCAAAATCGTATATAATAGTGTCTAGCAAACAAATCGGAGGCAGGCATGTTCAATAAGAAAGAAAAGCAACTCATTCTTTATTTGATACAAGAAAAAGAACGGTTCGTCACCAGTCATGAGATTGTCGAGCAACTGTCTTGTTCTGATCGAACTGTCCGAACCTATGCTAGACATATTCATGATGAATTAGACACATATCCAGGTGTGGAAATTGTCTCTAAGCCTGGTCAAGGTTACCAACTGCAAATCAATGACTATCAGCAGTTTCAGACTTTTTTAGAGGATTTTCAGCTGGAAGATCATCGCCTGGCGCATTATGGCAAGGCAGACATGGAAGACAGAGTTTCTTATATCTTGAACAAACTACTCTTTGAGCAAGAAGAAGTGTACTTTGATGATTTGGCAGAGGAATTCTTTGTCAGTCGCTCGACCTTGTCTGCTGATTTCAAAAAAATTCGTCAACAATTCGAGCGTTACGATTTGAAGATTGAAAGCAAGGCGAACAAAGGAGTTTTTGTCTCTGGAACAGAGCGAAATAAGCGACGTTTTATTATGGATTACTTCTTTGATAATCGCTTTGTTAATACGCTTCATCAGTATATTGACAGTGCATTTTTTCAGCAAAAAATTACTTTTGAAGAACTGATGATCATTGTCTTAGATGAGTGTCGTGAAGGCGCACTCAAACTATCAGACTTCGTCATTCAGAACTTGATTATTCATATCGCCTTGGCGCTCAGACGTGTATCTGAAGGCTTTCAAATCAATCAATTAGACAATATTGAGGATATCAAAGATTGCAAAAGTCGAAAAATCGCCAAGCGAATCATTAACCGAGTTGAAATTGTAACAGGAATTTCTATTCCGGCAGAAGAAATTGACTATATCACCTTGCACTTGATTGCCAAAGGAAATGAGGGGAAAGGTGATCGGTTGGTTTCAAGCCGATTAGAAGAACGACTGCGAGCAGAACTGATACAGGCTGTAGATGTAGTGGGACAACCTTTCTCTCATACTTTTCAGCAGGATTTCCAGTTGATCGAGGGACTAGTAACACATTTGGAAACCTTATTCGTCCGCTTAAACAATAAGATTATCTTGGAAAATCCTCTACTAAGAGATATTCAAACGAACTACAAAGAGAGTTTGGAGATGACTCGCCAAATAATGGAGGCTGTTCCAACGTTTCGGGAGTATCATTTATCTGAGGATGAATTGGCCTATATCGCTCTTCATTTCTTGGCATCTATTGAACGATTCAAGGAAAAGAGTAAACAAAACATCTTAGTCATCTGTGCGACAGGTTATGGTAGTGCCCAGATGCTCAAAAGTCGTATCGAAAATGAACTTGGCAATCTTGTTTCCATTGTCGATGTGATTGGCTATTACGAAATCAATGACCAGAAATTAGAAAATATTGACTTTATTATTTCATCTATTGATTTATCGAACTTAATTTTCAATATTCCAGTTTATACTGTTTCTGTCTTCCTCAAAGAAGAGGAGGTTCGGATGATTAAGGAAGAAATAAAAACGACAACAAGTAAAAGCCAAGCAAATGAAGTGGACATGTCAACACCAAAATATGACCTTCAGGAAATATTTGATGAATATTGTTCAGAAGATACCTTTTTTATCTATCCATCAATAGATAGAGATGGACTTTTAGCAGCAATGGTACAGGCGCTAGCTCCTCAAGAAGATAATCAGTTTGGTGCACGTATGTTGCAACTGATGGACCAAAGAGAGAGTTTAAGTTCTGTCATTTTTAGTCCACAGATAGCAGTTCCACATCCGATTCAGCCCGTGGGACGTCACCATAGGATGGCGATTGCACTGGTAAAAGATGGGCTATATTGGAATGCAGAATACCCAACTATTCAGTTCGTATTTTTGCCTTCATTATCGGTTTATGATAATGAAGGACTGCCCCATCTAACAGCCAGAATCGTTGACTTAGTTGATAATCCAGAGAGGCAAGAAGCTCTTTTAAACTGCAATAGTTTTGAAGAATTTAGGAAATTATTTTTAACAGAAAACGGGAGGTAGATTATGAATTCAGAAGAATTGCAAGTCGCTGCATTTGAAATCATCCTAAACAGTGGGAATGCAAGAACCATTGTTCACGAAGGTTTTGCTGCCATGCGTGAGGGCAATTATGAAGAAGCGGCAGAAAAATTGGCTGCTGCCAATGAAGAGTTACTATTGGCTCACCAAGCACAGACGAAACTCTTACACGAGTATGCCAATGGTACAGAGATTAAAATCGAAATTATCATGGTGCATGCTCAAGACCATTTGATGACATCCATGACCTTGAGGGAAGTGGCCCTTGAGATGCTAGAATTGTATAAAAAAGTAGATGCCTAAGCATTGAAACAGGAGGACGGTATGCAAGAAGCGGAGAAAAAGGACTTAGAAGCAAGACGTAGAGAATCGGCTATCACAAATATGTACTACAATCGTTATTTAGTGGTTCGCTATGCGACAGCTCTTCTCTTATTTATCAACCTATACTGGTTTCTGATGCTTTTTACAGAAGGTGCTCCCCTATACCTCTTCATACTTCCCTTGTCTCTCTTAATAGGAGCAGCTTTGACGATGTGGGAGATGGCACTGATGAACACCCGTGATCAGCGAGAAGCAAAAATGGCAACTATTTTTTACAAGATGATTATCGTCGTAAATGTGTTGCTTGTGCTTCTGAGCGTTCTTGGTCACTACACAACCTTTTTCCCACTGCTGAAGCAATCGCTCTCCAGTCTACTAGCAGTTTTGATTTTGCAACTGTGTGGCATATTACTTTCCATTGGAATCTTGTCTCGTCTTCGGCAGATTCGGTGTAAGAGCGACAAGCAGTACAAACGGATCCAGACCTATCTGGCATCCATTACCTAACCTTACCAACATTTTTTATTGAAAAATACAATAAGGAGGAAATGATAAATGTTTGGATTTTTAGAAAAATATGTCATGGGCCCTATGGCGAAAGTCTCTACTTTCCGTCCAGTCCGTGCCATCGTAGCAGCCGGTATGGCTTCTATTCCCTTGACTATCGTAGGGTCAGCATTCTTGGTATTGGGAGTACTTCCTCAAGCCTTCCCAATTTTAGAAGGGATTTGGGCAGCTTCATTTGACAAATTTGCGGCCTTAACTCTCTTAGCTTATAAGTGTTCAATGGGGATTCTTTCTCTGTACTTTGCACTTGTTATCGGATATGAATATACTAAAATTTACGTAGAAGAAGAAGAATTGAACTTGAACCCACTGAATGGTGGTATCCTTGCTGTGTTTGCCTTCTTCATGACCATTCCAGAATTGGTATGGAAAGATGGCATGATGACAGCAGTGACAGGTGAAACCACAATTGGTGGTTGGACAGTTGGTGGCGATAGCTTGGCACGTCTGTCTACTTCTGGTCTCTTTACTGCTATCTTGATGTCTATCTTGGCAGTGCAACTCTACCGTCTCTGTGTGAAAAAGAACTGGGTTGTTAAAATGCCTGAAGCAGTTCCAGAAGGAGTCTCTCGTTCATTTACAGCTTTGATTCCAGCATTTGTAGTAGCGATTACTGTTATCGTAATCCAAGGTATCTTTATTTTCTTCGGTACAGATATTTATAAAGTGGTTGCGATTCCGTTCGGATTCGTTACAAACCTAGTAGACACACTTCCAGGTCTCTTGGTGATTTACTTCCTTGTACATGCTTTGTGGTTGGTAGGTATCCACGGTGCCAACATCGTTATGGGGCTTGTTAACCCTATCCTTTTGGCTAACATGGCTGAAAACGTAAATGGCGCTTCCTATGCAGCAGCAGGTGAGTTCACAAATGCTTATATCACAATTGGTGGTTCTGGTGCAACACTCGTACTCTGCTTGCTCATGGCATTTACAGCTAAGTCTGAACAATTGAAAATGCTTGGTCGTGCTTCACTTGGTCCAGCACTCTTCAACATTAATGAACCTCTCATCTTTGGTTTGCCAATCGTTTACAATCCAACATTGGCCATTCCATTCTTGACAGCACCGCTTGTTACAGTTATCATTTCTTATCTTGGAGTATCTTCTGGTTTTGCAAACAAAGCTATTGTTCAAACTCCATGGCCAACTCCAGCAGGTTTGGGTGCCTTCATCGGTTCTGGTGGTGACATTAAGGCAGGTATTCTAGCTATTGTCTGTGTCTTGGCAGCTGGTGCTGTATGGTTCCCATTCTTCAAGTCTTACGACAACAAATTGCTCAAAGAAGAGCAGGAAAATGCACAGAGTTCTGCAATTTCTTAATCAATGAGATAAATAGATAAGCGTCCTACACCCATAGGATGCTTCTATTTTAACAACAACGACAATATGATATATTAAAAGGGGAACATTATGACACGTACAACATTTCCCAAAGGATTTTTATGGGGTGGGGCTATTGCCGCCAATCAGGCAGAAGGAGCTTATAATGTAGATGGCCGCGGTTTGGTACAGACAGATGTGACAACCGGTGGTTCTGTAGACACTCCGCGTTATACCACCTTTATTGATAAAGATGGCAAACCAGGGAAAGTGGCTTCCATGGGACATATGGGGCATATTCCTGAAGGAGCTAAATTTGCGGTTTTAGAGGATTATTATTATCCAAATCATGATGGTGTTGATTTTTATCACCGTTACAAAGAAGACATTAAACTCTTTGCCGAAATGGGCTACAGTGTCTTTCGCTTGTCCATCTCTTGGGCTCGTATTTTCCCAAATGGTGATGATGCTGAGCCAAATCAGGCAGGTCTGGATTTCTACCGTTCTGTCTTTGAGGAATGTCGCAAATACGGAATTGAGCCACTCGTTTCTATCTGGCATTTTGACACGCCATTATCGCTTGAAGAGCGCTATGGTGGCTGGACCAATCGTAAATTGATTGATTTTTATGTACGATATGCGGAGACTATTTTCAAAGAGTATAAAGGTCTTGTGAAATACTGGCTCACCTTTAACGAAATCAACGGGACGATTATGTTTATGGAGTTTGGTGGGGACAATGTTCCAGATAAGGCCTATCAAGATGCCTATCAGCACCTTCACTATCAATTTGTAGCCAGTGCCCGTGCAGTAAAATTAGCCCATGAAATCGATCCTGACTATAAAGTGGGAAATATGATTTGTGGTATTACGTATTATCCAGCTACCTGTGACCCAGCGGATATCTTGCTCAACGAACACAAGTGGCAGCAAAATATCTACTATTGTGGGGATGTTCAAGCTAAAGGAAAATACCCAACCTTTGCGAAACGTCTTTGGAAAGAACGCAATGTTGAGCTAGATATTACAGAGCAGGATCTAATTGACCTTCGTGAAGGTAAGGTAGACATGTACACCTTCTCTTACTATATGACCAATAACGTCACAACCCATACAGGGGAAGATTTAGTAGGCGGGAACTTCTCACATGGAACAAAAAATCCTTACTTGACTTATTCTGATTGGGGCTGGGCACACGATCCATCTGGTTTGCAATATTACCTTGAAAAGATGTACGACCGCTATGAAATTCCAATGATGGTTGTTGAAAATGGCTTAGGTGCATTTGACACGGTCGAAGAAGATGGTTCTATTCACGATGATTATCGGATTGACTACCATAGAGCGCATATCAAAGCCATGGGTGCTGCCATTGAAAATGGTGTGGATTTGATTGCTTATACGACATGGGGCTGTATCGACCTCGTTTCAGCAGGAACAGGTGAAATGCGCAAGCGCTATGGCTTTATCTATGTAGATAAGGACGATGCTGGCAATGGAACGTTTGACCGCACTCCAAAAGATTCCTTCTATTGGTATAAGGATGTCATTGCAAGTAATGGACAAAAAGCTTTAGAAGAATAACCTTTTGTGCATTTTACATCCATAGTGGATAAGCATTTTAAGGTAAACATCTTGTTCGTTGAAAACAATAGATAGGAAAGGATAAAATGATTGGATTTATTGCTGCCTTTTTAACCACTTTTGGCTTTGTGCCTCAGGTGATACGGGTCATTCAAACCAAGGATACAACCTCTATTTCCTTGGGCATGTATCTCATGTCTGTGACAGGTATGCTCTTGTGGTTGACACACGGGCTCATGATAAAAGATAATGCCTTGGTCATTGCAAATGCCATTTCGGCAACTCTTTCAGGGATTATCTTAGTGTATAAACTCAGATACAAATAATCATTTAGGAAGAGGTGGCAGGTGTCACCTTCTTCTTTTTTAACTTGGTGAGTTGACATGGATAAAGCCCGTATTAGAAAGAACTAGATTGGAAAATGTAGCAGAAGAATTTCCAGATGGTATGAGTTTTGGAGGTTTTAGAACGTAAAAACGATTGGGAGAAAGAGGTAGGTAAATGACAAAAACTTTTTATGTCATGCGACATGGAGAAACTCTGTTTAATACACAAAAACGTGTTCAAGGAGCATGTGATTCTCCTTTAACCGAAAAAGGAATTGAGCAGGCTCAAGAGGTCGCGGAATATTTTAAGCAGAAAAATTTTCATTTTGAGGCAGTGTATAGCTCCACTCAAGAGAGAGCAACAGATACTGCCAAAATTGTTGCGCAGACAGATTGCATCACCCAACTAAAAGGGTTAAAGGAAATGAACTTTGGAATCTTTGAAGCACAGGCGGAGATGTTACTGCCAAAACATCGCCCTGGTTCTAACTCTTTTGAAGATTTACTCGTGCCTTATGGTGGAGAAGACATCGTCAAAGTGGGGGAGCGTGTTCACAAAACCTTGGTAGATACAATGGCACAGCACGAGGGTGAGTGTCTATTTGTCAGTCATGGGGCGGCTATGTGGGGTTTGGTGCAGTTATTGAACATCCAGTTTCCACCGGGTGTTCGCTTTAGTAATTGTGCGATTATGAAATGGGAACTAGGTGGTGATGCGTTATCGCTGATTGAATTGATTCTTCCCTCAGAAGATTTTAAGGTATATCCATTTAAAAAGGAGGATAACAGGTGACAAAAGTTGTATTTTTAGATGTTGATGGAACCTTGGTGGACTATCACAATCGTATTCCAGATAGTGCTGTGACTGCTATTAGAAAGGCAAGAGAAAACGGACATTTGGTTTATGCTTGTACGGGGCGTAGTCGAGCAGAGATGCAAGAAGCGATTTGGGATATTGGTATTGATGGTATGATTGGGGTGGCAATGGTTCTTATGTCGAACATCATGGGCAAGTTGTCATGCACCAACTGATTTCCAAAGAAGATGCAATAGCAGTGGTCGATTGGCTTCATGAAAGGGGATTAGAGTTCTATTTAGAAAGCAATAATGGACTTTTTGCGAGCGAGCATTTCCGCGAAAAGGGAAAGACCGTGTTGCAAACTTATATGCTTGGTAAGGGCATGACAAAAGAGCAGGTAGAGAATTTAGAAGCCGATGATGTCATTCACGGGATGGTTTTTGGAGAAGAACTCTATCGTGATGATTTGAATAAAATTAGCTTTATATTATCTTCCTATCAGGCTTATTTGGACTCCAAATAAGCCTTTCCTCAACTAGTTGCCAATACTTGGGGTGGTCGCGGAGAAACAGCTCTCTTTGGTGATTTAGGAATAAAAGGCATTGACAAAGCACACGCTATTGATGTTTTACTCGCGCATATAGGACATTCCAAAGAAGATACCATTGCTTTTGGTGATGCTAAAATTGATATTCCCATGTTGGAATACTGCGCCATTGGCGTCTCAATGGGCAATGGAGGCCCTGAAATTCAAGCGATGGCAGATATGATAACCGATGATGTGGAACACGATGGACTGTACAATTCTTTTGAAACATTAGGCTTGATTTAAAAAAGTCTAGAATATAGTAACAGGCATAGAATTACGTTGTTAAAAACGATGATACTATGCCTTTTAGAGTATTTTTTCAAAAGAAAGACTGAGAGTTGAGTTTTTGTCTAGCTCCTTTCCCAATTAAATTGATTAAAATTTACATTCCTGCCAATAGTCTTATCCTGGTGTGGTATAATATAATGTAAAATATGAAAGTATGAGAAAGGGGAAAATATGGCTAACATTCAATGGTTTCCAGGTCACATGTCCAAGGCTCGTCGACAAGTACAGGAGAATATAAAATTTGTCGATTTTGTGACTATTTTAGTAGATGCTCGTCTGCCCTTGTCCAGTCAAAACCCAATGCTAACGAAGATTGTCGGTGACAAGCCTAAACTTCTTATTCTCAATAAGGCAGACTTGGCTGATCCTCTTTTGACTAAGGAATGGCAGAGCTATTACGAGAAACAAGGCATTAAAACCTTGTGCATCAACTCAAAGGAACAGTCTACTGTCAAAAAAGTAACTGATGCAGCCAAAGAGTTAATGAGCGACAAAATCTTGCGTCTCCGTGAACGTGGCATAAGAAAAGAAACTCTACGGACCATGATTATTGGAATTCCTAACGCTGGGAAATCAACTCTCATGAACCGTTTGGCGGGTAAGAAAATTGCAGTTGTCGGTAATAAACCCGGGGTAACCAAGGGACAACAATGGCTTAAGACTAATAAGGATCTTGAAATTTTGGATACGCCAGGGATTCTCTGGCCGAAATTTGAAGATCAGTTGGTCGGCCTTAAACTGGCTCTGACTGGGGCTATTAAGGATCAACTCCTGCCTATGGATGAGGTAACAATTTTTGGTCTTGATTATTTTAAAGAACAGTATCCCAAGCGTTTAGAAGAGCGATTTAAGGGGATTGATTTGGAGATGGAAACTCCTGAATTAATCATGGAATGGACAAAGAAACTCGGCTTTAGAGATGATTATGACCGTTTTTATAACCTTTTTGTCAAGGAAGTCCGGGACGGTAAGCTTGGGCTCTATACCTTGGACCGAGTGAGTGATTTAGATGGCAACGATTAAAGAGATAAAGGCTAAATTAGCTGAATTGACTAGTCTAGATGATTCTCATTGGGCTGAGTTTGAAGTAGATAGCAGAGCAGGTGTGCAGACAGCCATCAAGCAACGTCGCAAGGCAATCAAGGCTGAACAAGATGAAGAGCAGCGACTTGAGACTATGCTCCGCTATGAACAAAACTACTATGCTCAAGGCTATGATTACATCGCCGGTATCGATGAGGTTGGCCGTGGGCCACTTGCTGGTCCAGTCGTCGCAGCAGCCGTGATTCTCCCTAAAAATTGTAAGATAAAAGGTCTCAACGATAGCAAGAAGATTCCTAAGAGCAAGCACGAGGCCATGTATACAGCTGTTATGGAACAAGCTCTAGCCGTTGGGATTGGAATTATGGATAATGATGTCATTGACCAGGTTAATATCTATGAAGCAACTAAATTGGCCATGTTAGCAGCAGTGAAGGAACTACATCCTCAACCTCAGGCCCTCCTAATTGATGCGATGAAATTGGAGTTAAGTCTCCCTCAAGAATCCATCATTAAGGGAGATGCCAATAGTCTGTCTATTGCTGCAGCGTCTATTGTTGCTAAGGTGACGCGGGACCACATAATGAGTGACTATGATGCTCAATTTCCTGGATATGATTTCTCAAACAATGCGGGATACGGTACTGCCAAGCACCTTGAGGGGCTGGATAAACTTGGGGTAACTTCTATTCATCGAAAGACTTTTGAACCGATTAAATCGATTATCTGTAAATAAAGTAGAAATTAAAATTTAAATAGTTTACTATGATTGGAAAAGTAATAAATTTTCGTTCTAGTAGACTTTTTTGTTATAATAGACCAGTAATTTAACTAGAAAGATTAAGCTAGGCTTTCCTAGCAATGAGGTATTCGTGATTGTCTCAACCAACTTATATTAATGTGATTGGAGCTGGTTTGGCTGGCTCTGAAGCTGCCTACCAGATTGCCAAGCGTGGCATTCCAGTGAAGCTCTATGAAATGCGGGGTGTTAAGCCGACTCCCCAGCACAAGACAGACAACTTTGCGGAGTTGGTCTGCTCAAATTCCTTCCGTGGCGATAGCTTAACTAACGCTGTTGGTCTCCTTAAGGAAGAAATGCGCCGTATGGACTCCCTGATTATGAAGACAGGAGAAGCCCACCGCGTTCCAGCTGGTGGCGCCCTTGCAGTTGACCGCGAAGGGTTTTCAGAAGCGGTAACGCAGGCTATTTATGACCATCCGCTGATTGAAGTCGTTCGTGAGGAAATCACAGAGATTCCAGAAGATGCCATTACCGTCATTGCGACAGGTCCATTGACCAGCGATGCCCTGGCTAGCAAGATTCACGAGCTCAATGGTGGAGACGGCTTTTATTTCTACGATGCGGCTGCGCCAATCGTCGATGTCAATACCATTAACATGGACATGGTCTACCTCAAGTCCCGTTATGATAAGGGCGAAGCGGCCTATCTCAACTGCCCAATGAATAAGGAGCAGTTTACTGCCTTCTACGAAGCACTCATTACGGCAGAAGAAGCACCTCTCAATTCCTTTGAGAAGGAAAAATACTTCGAAGGCTGTATGCCGATTGAAGTCATGGCTAAGCGTGGCATCAAGACCATGCTCTACGGCCCCATGAAGCCAGTTGGTCTGGAATATCCAGAAGACTACAAGGGCCCACGTGATGGGGAGTACAAGACGCCTTACGCTGTTGTGCAGCTCCGACAGGATAATGCGGCTGGTAGCCTCTACAATATCGTTGGTTTCCAAACCCACCTCAAATGGGGCGAGCAGAAGCGGGTCTTCCAGCTCATTCCGGGCCTTGAAAACGCAGAGTTTGTCCGCTATGGCGTTATGCACCGCAATTCCTACATGGATTCTCCAAACCTACTCACACAGACCTTTGCGACCCGCAAGAATCCAAATCTCTTCTTTGCTGGTCAGATGACTGGCGTGGAAGGTTATGTGGAGTCTGCTGCCTCTGGCCTTGTAGCTGGTATCAATGCTGTCCGTCGTTTCCGTGGTGAAGAAGAAGTGGTCTTCCCAGAGACTACTGCCCTTGGCGCCCTGCCACACTACATCACTCATACCGAAAGCAAACACTTCCAGCCCATGAATGTCAACTTTGGTATCATCAAGGAATTGGAAGGGCCGCGTATCCGTGACAAGAAGCTCCGCTATGAAGCCATTGCTGAGCGTGCATTGACGGATTTAGAGAGCTATTTAAATTTATAAGCAATGCTTGACAGGTAGTTCATTAGTCTATAAAAGTCCACTATAATGGCAAAAATTAAATAATGCTGTTATAATGGACTTTTTTGTTTTGGTCTGTTATAATAGACTTTGGAAGAGGTGTTGATATGACTTATTTTGCAATTATTGGAGATATCGTTGATTCCAAAGAACTTTCAGAACGTAGAAGGCATCAAAAAGAGTTACAAGATTGCTTAGATGTTATAAATCAGACCTATAGTTCTGTTATCGCATCTAAGTTTTCTATTACCCTGGGGGATGAATTTCAGGGTTTACTCAGCCTAGATGCACCTATTTTTCATATCATTGATATTATTCGCTTTAGTTTGCCATCCATTAATCTGAGATTCGGAGTGGGTCAGGGAGAGATTTTGACTGAAATCAACCCAGACTTGAGTATAGGAGCAGATGGACCAGCCTATTGGTTAGCTAGAGAGGCGATTACCTACGTTCATCAAAAAAATGATTACGGCAACACGCAAGTCTGTGTACGCTTAGCTGATAAAGAGGCTCAAGAAATCATTAATAGTCTGATTTCTGCAAGTGAAGCCATCAAATCAAACTGGCGAGAGAGCCAGGCAAGTCTTCTTCATGCCTTGCTTGATATAGGGACCTACGAGGAACACTTTGACCAACAAGAGCTGGGGAATAGAGTTTCCCTAACCTCAAGCGCACTTTCTAAGCGTTTGAAAAGTAGCAATCTAAAGGTTTATTTGAGATCCCGTAATTCAGCACTTCATCTTATGAGTTCTTGCGTAAGGGAGGTAATCTAAATGACTGGTTTATCACATTATTTAATGGCAAATCCAGTCTTAACTTTGCTGTTCATTTGTCACTTCCTATCAGATTTTCACTTACAGAGTCAAACGGTTGCAGATAAGAAGGAACAAGATTCTTATTTCTTGAAAATTCATCTTTTTTGGGTCGCCTTGCCTCTGTTCCTTATTTTTTGTATAGGAAAAGGGCTCTGGTTGACGCTTTTATTAGTTCTGATAAGTCATGCCTGTATCGACTTTCTCAAACCATATGTTCGAAAACTGTTCAATCTGAGTCAAGCTACTAGCTTTGCCATTGACCAAATCTTGCATTTAGGGATTATATTTGGGCTGTCTACCTACCATAGCAATAGTAACTTGCCAGAATGGTGCTCCAGTCCTATACTCCTGTTTATTCTCTTTTTGCTATTGATTAGTAAGCCCACTAACGTTGCCTTTCGCATTTTTTTCAGGCGTTTTCAGCCTGAAGATGTAGAAAAAATGGATACCATTCCTGGAGCAGGTGCTACAATTGGCTTTTTGGAGCGACTAGCCATCGGAATTTGCATTTTCTTTGGGCAATTTGCTTCCATTGGCTTGATTTTTACAGCAAAATCGATTGCTAGGTATAATAAAATTTCCGAAAGCCCAGCCTTTGCAGAGTATTACCTTATCGGATCACTCTTCAGCATTATCAGCGCACTGTTGGCAGCTGGAATTTGTTTACTATAAATATAAAAGTCCGTACTAGATTTTTGACGGAAGAAGCAGTTTAATCTAGTTTTAAATGTATCATTTCGTCAAAAACTCAACATCAAAAAAACAATGAGGTTATTTAATTTACTCTCATTGTTTTTTTGATTCTAATCCATATCGATGGAATGATTGAAGGTCAATGATGATTTCGTACTCTTCCAAAATCATTCATCGTTAGGGGTTTCATAGTCAAGTCCCATATATCTCAGTTAAGCTGTATCATCTTATGAAATTTAGTGTGAGTATGCTTTCTTAATTCTCCCAATTTAAGAGAAGTTTTTTAGAGATAGAAACTCAAGATTGACACTTAAGGATTTACTCCTTATCCGGTATAACCTTGAAAATTTGATAAGTAATAAAGATAGTCATGAAAAAGAGAAAAATTTTAATAGGGAGAAGAGGGGCAAACCAAATTGAGATCCCCATAAGAATGTAAATCTGAACTATAATTTTCTTTTTACGTTCTCTGCTAATACTCTTGGTCTCCGCATAGTCGGCTACATAAAACTGATAAACCTTAGTTCCTTTGAGCCATTTTTCAAAACGCGGAGAACTTTTAGCAAAACAGTATCCAGCCAACAATAAAAGGGGCGTAGTAGGAACGAGTGGTAAAACTATACCTGCAATACCGACAGCCAAGCTGATCGTTCCGCTAATAACAAGAAGTATACGAATCATAATTTTCCTCACAATGTTAATCAGTCACTTTTAAAAAGATAAGATTTATTCTACCTGTATCTGCTTAAATAATCAAGTTATTCACAAACTTTTTACTAAAAATCCTCTTAATTTTCAGTCATTTCACAAAATATTGTGAAATAAAACTCAAGCATTATAGTTGACTGTTTTGAAAACTTATGATTTTCAATTGACATTTTCATGAGAAAACGGTATCATAATAGTGTGCAAATTAAAATCATTTTAAATAAGGGGAGAGCCTATGAAACTCATTGGAATTGTGGGGACAAACTCAGCTAAGTCCACCAACCGTCAACTCTTACAATACATGCAAGACCATTTTGCTGACAAGGCTGAAATCGAGCTTATCGAAATTAAAGAATTGCCAACCTTTAACAAGCCGGCCAACCGAGAATTACCAGAAATTGTCCAAGAATTAGTTGAAAAAATCGAAGCAGCAGATGGCGTGATCATCGGTACACCTGAATATGACCATTCTATTCCTGCAGTCTTAATGAATGCCTTGGCTTGGGTGTCTTATGGTGTCTACCCAATGCTTAATAAACCTGTTATGATTACAGGTGCTTCCTACGGAACACTCGGGTCTTCACGCGCCCAATTGCAACTGCGTCAAATTCTCAATGCTCCTGAACTCAAGGCGACCGTTTTGCCAGATGAGTTCTTGCTGTCTCATTCTCTTCAAGCCTTTGGCTCTGACGGCAACCTCAATGACATTGAAACCAGCCAAAAACTGGATGCTATTTTCGATGATTTCCGCCTCTTTGTCAAAATGACGCAGAAATTGTCTAATGCCAAGGCCTTGCTTAAAAAAGAAGCAGAGAATTTTGACTGGGAAACCCTAGATTAAGGAGAGAATCATGAAATTAGTTGCAATCGTAGGCTCAAACGCTGAGCAATCTTATAACCGCATGCTCCTGCAATTTATGCAGCGGCAATTTAAAGTAAAATGTGAAATCGAACTCCTTGAAATCAAGGATGTCCCAATGTTTAACCAGGACGAAGACCGGTCTGACTGCTTTGCCCTTCGTTACCTCTACAATAAAATTACCCGTGCTCAAGGGGTTATCATTGCGACTCCAGAGCACAACCACACCATCACACCGGCTCTGAAGAGCACCTTAGAATGGCTGTCTTACAAGCTTCATCCATTGGAAAACAAGCCAGTCATGATTGTCGGTGCTTCATACTATGACCAAGGGACCTCTCGTGCCCAAGTGCATTTGCGTAAGATTTTGGAAGCACCAGGTGTTAATGCCTATACCCTTCCAGGAAATGAGTTCCTTCTTGGCCGTGCCAAAGAAGCTTTTGACGAAAAGGGTGACATCATCAACCCAGGTACGGTTCAATTTTTGGAAACCTGCTTGGATAACTTCATGAAGTATGTAGAGGTCGTGTCAAAATTGCAAAAACCAAAACCAATTGAACCTGAAGATTTGGATTGCGGAAAACCAATCGCAACAACTATCCGCGGCATCGATCCTGACGATCCAGACTGGCTGGACAAGGCTGCAAAACAGGTTAACGCTGTAGAAGGCAATACCTATGTTAAACTCAGCAACGGTCTGTTGACGGTTGACCAGTTGGATATGTTCCTCAACGCCATGCCATTTGAGTTGACCTATGCAGATGACAATAACCAATTCCTATACTACAACAACAAGCATCAAGAAGCAGCGACAATGCTTGGTAAACGGGTCAAAGAGCAAGTTGGAAATCGGATGAGAACCGTTCACGGCACCCTGCCACCTGCTCGGATGAAGAATGTCGAATGGGTAATCGGTACCCTTCGCAATGGAAATCAAGAATATGTGCGGACGATTGTTCCTGGAACACCACCAGAAATCATCAACACCCACAACTATCAGGCTATGTATTACCCAGATGGTTCTTATGCTGGCATCAATGAAATTATCTTCAACTTCAAACCGTGGTTGGATTGGTACTTAGAAGCGACTGGTCAGCGCTTGGTCGGTGGAAATGCAGCTCCAAGCATTCCTGGTGGAAAACCTGCAGCTCATGGGGCAGATGCGACATCTGGTGCATCTGAAGCAGCCAATGATTCAGCCGTTACCGATGCGATATCTGGTGCTTCTGAAAGTTAAGATATCATTGTTAGGGGTGGGCAACGCCTGCCCTTTCTATTATGATTTATGATTTAGGAGAGTTTATGTCATTTTTTGAAGAAAAAGTAGGAGCGGCTTGTGCCAAAAAAGAAGCTCTCTTTGATGAAAGCTTGAGCCGCTATGCCCTTCGGTCCATGTTTGCCGGGGCCTATCTGACCATGTCAACGGCTGTTGGGATTATTGGGGCAGATATTATTGCAAGTCAATTTCCAGCCTTGGCTCGCTTTGTCTTTACCTTTATCTTTGCAATTGGACTGGTCTTTGTCTTGATTTTCAACGGTGAACTAGCAACATCGAACATGATGTACCTGACAACGGGAGCCTATTACAAGCAGATTTCCTGGGGCAAGGCCATTAAAATCTTGTGCTATTGTACCTTCTTTAACCTAGTTGGGGCCATCATTTTAGCCTTTCTCTTTAACCAATCCTTCTCATACGCCAATCTAGGCGACAAGAGCTTTGTAGTAACAGCAGTAACGACAAAACTGGCCAAGACAGACTGGATGAACTTTATCGAAGGCATTACAGCCAATATGTTTGTCAACATGGCTATTATGGGGTATATTGTATTAAAAGAGGAATCTGCTAAGTTTTTCATCATCATTTCAGCCGTCTTCATGTTTGTATTCTTGATTAACGAACACTTGATTGCAAACTTTGCATCATTCATGCTGTTGGCCTTTAACCACGTGCGTGGCCAAGTTGAGACCTTTACCCTGGTTAATGTCTTGCGCCAATGGATTGTTGTCTTCTTTGGGAACTGGCTGGGTGGAGGCCTTTGTATCGGTATCGCCTACGCTTGGCTCAACAAAACCAAGACCAACCATAAGGAAGGATAGGCTAAAACAAGCTCTGGGAATTAATCCAGAGCTTGTTTTCTTAATCTTTAGAAGTTAGAGTGCCTTCTGTTGTTTTCTTTTTTAGTACAAAATCACGCGCATGCGCTAATGTATCAGTCATGGCCTTGACATTGTTCTGGGCTTTTTGTTTGGCTTGCTCTGCCAATTCTTGACTGGCTTCAAGAGTAGCTTGATCGACATAGTAGACCTTTATCAGAGAACCTGGCTTATATTTTCCAGACTTAGGTACTTGATCGACAATTTCTTGCGCATTGAGGGAAGCGTACTTCTTATCTGGTTTAACAAGGACCGGCGCTACGACAAATCCCTGTCTTTCCAAGTGTTCTTGCCCTGTCGTCAAGGAAAGATGGATCATGCTTTGTACTAAAATTTGCTCACCGATACCATCATAGTGGCGGTCAATAGCCTTGTCTATGAGAGGGGCAGCCTTATCAGTAACATTTTCTACCATTTTGACCGCATCAAACAAGCCGATTACGTTACCAACAGTGCCTAGAGCCTTGCCTGCCTTATTCAAAATTCCCGATTTCGTGACCATTGCCATTCTCTTTTCTCTTTCTTCTTAGCTTGATTATAGCAAAACTTCGACTTTTTAGCCGAAAAATACTTTTCTTTCATTTTTGTAAGGTTCATAGCAAAGCTTGTAAGACTAGAAGGTCTTAAAAAGCGTAAACTAGACTTAGAAAAACATAGGAGGAGAAGCAGATGCTGACCTTGCGATTCTACATAAAAATAGCCAGTTTTGGCCTTGTTGCCTGCTACCACGCTCTGCTATTCAAACACAAAACACGACAAGGAGACTTCAGATGAAAAAGACGATCATTGAAACAAGAGGATTGACTAAAGAATTTAAGACAGAGCGTTCGGTTGATAACCTGTCCATCTCTGTTCAAGAAGGGGAGATTTACGGTTTTCTTGGGCCCAATGGTGCTGGAAAAAGCACTACCTTAAAAATGTTATTAGGGCTCTTACAACCTACAGTTGGGAGCATCAAACTTTTCGGACAAACCTTGGACGGCAATCATCAATCTCTATTAAAAAACGTTGGCTCTCTTATTGAAGAACCGTCTTATTATGCAAATTTAACAGGTTATGAAAACTTGAAATTAGTCCAAAGATTGTTGGGTTTACCTGAGGAAAATATTGATAAGGTACTTGATATCGTGAACCTTACGCCTCATAAGAAAAAATTGGTCAAGCAATATTCCTTAGGTATGAAACAGCGTTTGGGCATTGCTCTAGCCATCCTTAAATTTCCTAAATTGCTAATTTTGGACGAGCCAACCAACGGCTTAGACCCAGCTGGTATTCAAGAAATTCGTGAATTAATTAAGTCTTTACCTCAAAAATATGGGATGACGGTTATTATTTCTAGTCACTTACTCTCTGAAATTGAGCAGATGGCCACGACTGTTGGGATTATTCATCATGGGAAACTTTTGTTTGAAGGAGCACTGAGTGAATTGGAAGATGAAGAGCGCTATCTCATTAGGACGAATGATGATAGGCAAGCGAGTTTTCTTCTGATGGAGGCGGGGTTTCAGCTAGAGCTTAGCCAAGATATTCTCTTAACCCACGCAGATAAGGTTATGGTTGCAAAGGCAGTTAAAGACTTGGTTAATTCTGGCTTTGCCATTTATCAAGTTCAACCTATCCGTAAATCACTGGAAGATACCTTCCTAGAAATGACGACGGGAAAAGGAGTGTAATATGGGACTCAGACTTTCACTAGAATTTATGAAATTAAAACGTCGCTTTATTGTACTTCCCTTAGTCTTAATTATTGCCGTTGGATTGGGTTGGACTCAGGTTATTACAATGACAAAACTCACCGGAGAACAGTTAGTTTTATCAAAATTCTTTGATCTTGCGACGATTAATAGCCTGATTTTACCGCTCTTTATCTGTGTCTTATCAGCTCGGGTGATGGAACTGGAGCATATGGGAAAAACCTTTAAACTCTTGCAGTCTAGTAATGAGACACCTGAGCAACTCTTTGGAGCCAAAGTCGTTCTTATGATGCTCTTTTTGATACCTGTGTCTACCTTACAGGTTGGTTATTTGGTTCTTTTTGCTCAGGAGCATGGGAGCTTACTGTCTTTTGGGTTATTAGCTAAGTTCGTTTTTTCATTCTTATTTATTGGGTTAGCCTTATCAATGCTCCATCTCTTTCTTGCATTTGCCTTTCCTAAGCAGACTGTGACGATTACCGCTGGTTTAATCGGCAGTTTCATTTCTCTCGTAACAGGAGGCATGTTACCAGGTATGGTTCAGGCTTTTATTCCTTGGCAATATTATGAATGGATAAGTCCTATAACGCGTAATCGAGTTGGTGATGGATTCATCTTTGAGTTGGATAGTTGTTATGTTCAAAAAATCGGTATTCTGATTTTCATCATTAGTCTAGCTTGGCTAGCTATCCAATCCTGGTTTAGAAAGGTGGATTTGTTATGATTGGCTTTGAATTTAAAAAAATGAGAAAAAGCGCCATTCCTATTTTGCTGATTGTGTTTAATCTTATCGGAACTGGTATCGGAACACTGATATTTGCTGCCAATCGTCAGTACCTTGTTGATGGGACAGAGAGTTTGGTTTTGTGGGGTCAGACTGTATTCTATGCTTCACAGCTATTCTCACCTATCTTACTGGCTATTATCTGCTCTATTTCCTGTCAATTTGAGGAGCAGGAGAAGAATTGGCAACGACTATTAAGCTTGCCAATGACCGTTAGTCAGATTTTGAAGGCAAAATTCCTATCTTTGGCTTTTGTTTCCCTTGTTTGTCAATTGATTGTTCTCGTATTCTTTCTGATCAGTGCAGTAATTTTACAAGTTCCATTGGAAAATTGGTATCTCTTTATCTTTTGGACAGTGACTGGCTGGTTTGGGACTTTACCGATAATTGCAAGTCAACTTTTTCTTAGTATCCGCCTAAGTAATTTTTCAGTCCCAGTTTTACTGGCTACCATTTTGAGTGTTGTAGGGCTTGGTACTCTGTTCATCGGACAAGGTCTCTTCCAGTTGTTTCCCTATAATTGGATTGTTATTGGAGAGAGAGCAAGAGCCTTATCTATGTTTAGTCTAAAAGAATTTAGTCTTTTTATAGGCCTGGGTCTTGTCTATATTGTTCTGTTTTACAATTTGGCAAAACTCGCTTTAAGAAAACGATTTGTATGAGGTTTCCCCTCAAAAATAAGCTATAATAATAAAAGGAGTCATTGTATGTTTTTAGAAATCAATCATGTTGAAAAAGTCTTTAAGACCCGGTTTTCAAAGGAAGAAACGAGAGCTCTGCAGGACGTGGATTTTCAGGTACAGGAGGGCGAGTTCATTGCCATTATGGGGGAGTCTGGTTCTGGGAAAACAACCCTACTCAATATTCTAGCAACGCTGGAAAAGCCAACCAAGGGTTCTGTCATTCTAAATGGACAAGACATCACCGCCATCAAAGAAAGCCAACTAGCAGATTTTCGTCTGAAGAATTTAGGCTTTGTCTTCCAAGATTTTAATTTATTGGACACCTTGTCGGTTCAAGACAATATTTTTCTTCCGCTAGTCTTAGCCCGCAAATCACACTTGGAGATGGCGTATCGATTGGAGCAATTAGCTCCCAAATTGGGGATTCAAAGTCTGCTAAACAAACGCCCTTTTGAACTCTCAGGAGGACAAAAGCAGCGGGTAGCCATTGCGCGTAGTCTCATCACTGCCCCTCAGTTGGTCTTAGCAGATGAACCTACAGCTGCCCTTGATTATAAAAATTCAGAGGACTTGCTGAAACTCTTTGAAACGATCAACATGGATGGTCAGACCATTCTGATGGTCACTCACTCAGCCAATGCTGCTAGTCATGCCAGTCGCGTATTGTTTATCAAGGATGGGCGGATTTTCCATCAGCTCTACAAGGCCAATAAGACCAATACTGACTTTGCCAAGGAAATTTCCCTCTCTATGTCAGCCTTGTTAGGGGGTGAGTAACATGTTCTACCTCAAACTCGCTTGGGGCAACCTTAAAACATCGCTTTCTGTCTTTGCTCCCTTTGTTCTTGCAAGTCTCGTACTCTTTTCTCTACTAGGTTCAACTAATTTGGTTCTTGCTAGTCCTGTTGTTAAACAGATGCAACATGGAAGTATGTTACTCATGCTAGCGGTTATTGTTTTGACAATGTTTGCGGCCATTATGGAAGTCTATTCCTATAACTTTCTGCTCAAACAACGGAGCAGGGAATTTGGCCTCTATAATGTCCTTGGAATGAACAAGGGGCAAGTGTCCTGGATTGCCACCCTAGAATTGCTCTGCGTTTTTCTCGTGACAGTCCTCTTAGGAAGTGTGGTCAGCAGTATTTGTTCTCATATTCTCTACCTGATTTTTGTGAGATTGACTGCCTACGATCGATTGGATTTCACCATAAATCCAACGGGGCTAGTGACAACGGTCATTATCTTTGCCTGTATTTTCTGTTTGTTAGAAGGAATTGGTCTCTTTCGAATTCAAAAAAGTTCGCCCCTGATTCTCTTTCGGACTCAGGAACGGGCAGAGAAAGAGCCTCGTGGGAATGGCATGCTGGCGTTTCTAGCCTTGCTTTGTCTTGGAGGTGGCTACATGCTATCCATCACCTCTAGTAAGATTGGGGCGCTAGTCGTCCTCGCTCGCTTTTTCATCGCGGTGATTCTGGTCATCATCGGAACTTATCTCTTTTATATTTCCTTTACGACCTGGTTTTTGAAAAATCGCAGAGCAGACAAGGCTTATTTTTACAAACCTGAGCATTTTATTACAACCTCTCAGATGCTCTTTCGGATGAAGCAAAATGCTGTCGGTCTGGGAAATATCACTCTGCTTGCCATCATGGCCTTTGTAACCGTTGCAACCACCTTTTCCCTTTATAGTAATGCCACAAGCATGTCTGACGCACTCTTTCCAGAAAACACGCGCGTGGATTTCTCCGTAACAGAGCGTGCACAAGGAGAAGCGGCAGTAGCAGAGATTTTTGGTGACAAAGACAAAAGAGAGGCAAGTACCTATTTAACAACCTTGCTACAGGTTAACGCGCCAAGGGGAACAACATGGTCTATTACTGAGGAACAGATTGCTTCTCCGGATATTTCTGTGAATTTTGCTTATCTGATGACCCAGGATGATTTTCGAGGTTTGGGCAACGAGCTCCCCAAGCTTGGAGATAAGGAATCCGCACTCTATGTTCAAAATGGTCATTATCAGATTAAAACGATTGATTTTCTAGGACAAGAGTTTGAGAATGTGGCCAATCTGTCACACATTAAGATGCCGGATAGTATCAACACTTATAACGCTGTTGTCCTAGTGGTGGCCAACGATAAGGTCTTGGCTCAGCTATTGACCACCTACCAAGCTATTCCTAATAATCGCTTTACCAGTGATCTGAATTACACAGCCTTTGTCCACGTAGATGACCAAGAATTTGACGCGACTATGAACCGTCTCAAGACTTGGAACGCTCAGCATCCTGATCAGGCTGGTTGGCTTCAAACCCAGAGTGATTTTCTGACCAGCGAACTCAATCTTATGGGTGGTTTTGTCTTTACTGGTTTCCTATTGGGTATTAGTTTCTTGCTTGGTGCGGCTCTGATTATTTACTACAAGCAGTACACAGAAGGAACTGAGGACAAAAAATCCTATCGCATTCTCCAGGAAGTTGGGATGAGCAAGGAAGCAGTCCGCCATACCATTAATTCCCAGACAATCTTTGTCTTTTTCCTCCCACTTGCCATGGCAGTGCTGCATTTCATCTTTGCCTTGACCATGCTAAAGCAGATGCTCCTCCTGTTTGGCGTGACTAGCTCTAATCATGTTTACCTCGTAAGCAGCGTGACCATACTGATTATTATCGTTATCTATTTCATTATTTATCGTTTCACCAGCAAGACCTACTATCGGATTATTGAACGATAAGGTATTTAAACCTATCATTTTTTGAGATGTTTCCTACTAAGAGGCGATTTTTAGCCTCTTTTTTGGTAAAATGACACTATGAACAAACAAGCTTGTATTTATATCGTTGAGGATGATCCCACCATCCTCCAAACCCTTAAGCACCATCTGAGTCAGCACTATCGCGTGGTGACTGTCAACAATTATCGTGCTATTTTACAAGAAATCGACGAAGTCCAACCCGACCTGATTCTTATGGACATCACCTTGCCTTATTTCAATGGTTTTTATTGGACCACGGAAATCCGTAAGACCAGAACCCTGCCGATTATTTTCATCTCGTCAGCAGACGATGAGATGAATGCGGTCATGGCCATGAACATGGGAGGCGATGACTATCTGACCAAGCCCTTTTCACTCACGATTTTGGATGCCAAGATTGCAGCCTTCTTGAGGCGAGTGCAGGAGTTTTCTTCACCCTCAAACCAGTTTCAGCTGGATCAGTTTGTTTTCGATAAGACTGGATTTTTTAGTAATGGTAGTGACCGTGTCCACCTAACACCGACTGAAACCCGTATTCTGAACATTTTGTTCAGTCAACGTAATCAAATTGTCAGCAAGGAATCCATTTTGGACCAGCTTTGGGAAGGTGAAGATTTCATTGACCAGAACACACTCAGCGTTAACATGACCAGACTTCGCAAGAAACTTCAAGGACTCGATTTTGACCGCATCTATACCGTGCGGGGCGTGGGGTATGTGCTCAGATGATCCGTGCTTTTTTCAAAGAATTCCGCCTCTGGCTCCTAACCTTTCCTGCATTGGTTCTCGCTTTCTTGGCCACTTTTTACCTCTATCGTCTGCCCCTAACCTACTTTTGGGTCAGTTTAGCCTTTGTAAGCCTCATCGCCGTGATTTGCTACGGCCTTGCCTTTTGGCAGTTTTATAGAAAAATGGCTCAGCTGCAAAGCGGGCAACTAGAGGGAAGTTTATCGAGATTAGACCGCCCCAGCGATCGTGCCTATCAAAACTTGCTGGCGCAACAGGAGCAGCAGTACAAGCAGGAACTCTTGACTTACAAGTCAAAAGAAGAAGATCTTGCTTCAGTCGTTCAAATGTGGTCCCACCAGATGAAGGTCCCCTTAGCAGCCATTGACCTCATGAATCAAACTGGTCAAGTCACTAAGACCGATTTGGACAGTCAGCTCCTCAGCCTCAATCACTATCTGGCCAATCTTCTCAATTACCTCAAGCTCAGCAAGCAGACCAGCGACTTTCGCTTTGAAGAGGTTGCTGTCCGTGACCTTGTGGTCAACTTGGTCAAAGATTACCGTGTCCATTTTCTACAAAAGGAGCTCTCTATCCAGATTGACGGAGAATGGGCACTCAAAACTGATAAAAAATGGCTGCGTTTTGCCCTAGCACAGATTCTAGATAATGCTATCAAGTACAGCCAAAAAGGCGGTTCTATCACCATTTCACTGAGCGATGGAATTATCATCCGTGACCAAGGGATAGGGATTTTAGCAGAAGATCTACCGCGTATTTTTGAGCAAGGCTTTACTGGCTATAATGGCCATGAACATCAAAAAGCCAGCGGATTTGGTCTTTACATGACCAAGTCTATTCTCGACCAGTTAGAACTAATCATTGACATCAAGAGTCAGATTGACAACGGTACCCAAGTCACTATTAGAAAGAAGTAACCATGGATAAACACACGATTATGCAATATTTTGAGTGGTATCTCCCTGCAGATAGCCAACATTGGAAGCGTCTAGCAGAGGATGCTGAGCACCTCAGTCAAATTGGGATTGGAATGGTCTGGATGCCACCAGCCTTTAAGGCCACAGGTCTTAACGATGTCGGATATGGTATTTATGACCTCTATGACCTTGGAGAATTTGACCAAAAGGGAACTATTCCAACCAAATATGGTACAAAGGATGACTATCTAGAAGCGATTCAAGCGCTTAAGCAACATGGCATTCGCCCAATTGCAGATATTGTTCTCAACCATAAGGCGGGCGGAGATGAATTGGAGACCTTTCAAGTTCGTAAGATGAATCCGACCAATCGTCAAGAAGCCCTCTCTGAGCCTTATGAAATTCAAGGGTGGACTGGGTTTACCTTCCCAGGTCGGCAGAAGCAGTACAGTGATTTTAACTGGCATTGGTATCATTTTGACGGACTTGATTACGATGCGCTTCACGAAGAAACTGGTATTTACCAAATTGTTGGTGACAATAAGGGTTGGGCCGACCAGAATCAAGTCGATACAGAGAATGGCAACTACGATTACCTCATGTTTGATGACATTGATTTCAAGCACCCTGATGTGGTCGCCCACCTCAAAGAATGGGCGCAATGGTTTCTTGAGACGACAGGCGTGACTGGTTTTCGCTTGGATGCGGTTAAGCATATCTCTGAAGATTTTATGGCGGATTTTATTGCCTATGCCAAAACCTTGCAACCAGAACTCTACGCTTTTGGGGAATTTTGGAAGGATGACATAGACACAACGCTCCGCTATTTAGACGGAACAAACTACCAGTATGACCTTGTGGATGTGGGCCTACACATGAACCTTTACCAGGCTAGTCAGAACGGGGCTGACTACGATTTGACGACCATCTTCGATGGCAGTCTGGTCCAAATCAAGCCCCAATCTTCTGTGACCTTTGTCGAAAATCACGATACCCAGGCTGGTCAAGCCCTCCAATCTAAGGTAGAAGATTGGTTCAAGCCCATAGCCTATGGCTTGATTTTGCTCCGTCAGGAAGGCCTGCCTTGTGTCTTCTACGGCGATTACTATGGCATCGAGGGTGACTTTGCTCAGCCAAGTTTCCAAGAGGACTTGGACAAGCTTCTTTACCTCCGTCAACACTATGTTTATGGTCAGCAAACAGATTATTTCGACCATCCTAACTGCATCGCCTGGACCCAGTCAGGTGACGAAGAGCATCCACAAAGCCTTGCAGTAGTCTTAAGCAATAGCGAAGCTGGCTGGAAACGTCTAGATATGGGCACCTTAAACGCTGGCAAAACTTTTGTAGACTACCTGGGGCGCTGTGCAGACAAAATCGTCATTGAAGAAGATGGCTGGGCAAGCTTCCCAGTCCAAGGAGGTTCAATATCTGCTTGGATTGAGGAATCCATATGATAAAGACATAAAAGGATTACATAATAAAAAATATGTAATCCTTTTTGCTATTATTAAACTGGTCTGTGTCCAATCTTACTAGAGGCTAATATCAGATTTTAGTTTTTAAGTTATTAACAATTTAAAATGAGCTTAAATATACTTAACCTTTTTCAAATAAAACTTTTACCCTTGCTAAAAGGGTATCTAATAGATAAGATGGAATGTCTTCTACATAACGATGATCTCTGGCATTAAAATCAATCGTAACTAACTGGTCGAGGAGAACTTTACCCGTTGATTCTGTTCCTTCTAAAGCCACATAAAAAGGATATTCTCGCTGGGTATTGCTAATAGGTGCAAAGATTGCAATGTTAGAATACTTGGTCACAATACTATGACTTAGACAGATATAGGGACGATAGCCTTTCTGTTCGTGTCCCTGCTTGGGATCAAGATTGATTTTAATAATAGTACCTTGCTTGATACTTACCATTGCTCATTCCCCACACTTTCAAATAAAGTTGGAGTAACGTCCATAGGTTCGCCATGATAATCTTTAAATAACTCTTCAATAGTTAGCTCGGGGTTTGTCATCACTTTTTTTAAAATAATTTTATTTCCAGAAACTTCATAGTCTAAAGTGTCATTAATTTCTAATTGCAACTGTTTCACTAATTGCTTAGGTAAACGAATAGCTGAACTATTTCCCCATTTATTTACGGTTAATTGCATGATAATTCTCCTTTCCTTGATGGAACCATTGTATCACAAATGTATCATTTTGTATATCATTACCAATAAGAGTTTGTACTGAGTTTTTCTAAGAAGTTTTTCACAAAGTCTTAAATCATATCAACGACAGAAACAATTAGGATACTGACAATATGCTTCAAAGCAAGATTGACGTTTCGACTCCCATCCCATCATTAATGTCAGTTTCTAATGGTCTAGAAGACTCATACTCTTCTAGAATCAAAACTAAACGTCATTAGGTTTCCTTGTTTAACTCTCTTATGTCTACGTCAACCTAACTTGTCTAATTTTGATATTGAGTGAGTATCAAATACACAATTACTCAACATACAAGACTTGATCATGATCTCCAAAGAAAGTCCATATAAGACCAATTTTGTTCCGCCCAGAAGTCTTCATTGTGATGCCCGCCTTCTTGTAGGTAAAAGTTTGTTGCAGCTCCGAATCGAGCTAGGTAATCCAATAACCCCTGATGGAGTGGAGCACGGTCATGCCCGTTTTCACCTTCACCAAGCGACATATAAACACGGGTATTGGAATCAATGAAGGAAGACTTAAGATCTTGCCAGACTAAAACTGGCTCAAAATCAACGGCCGAAGATAGACAGGCAGCCTTTGAAAAGACACTATTGTAACAGCAAACAGCTGTCAATGCCATCAAGCCACCCATGCTTGAGCCAGCAATGCCAGTAGCTTCACGGTGACGTAGGGTAGGAAAGTTTTCGTCCATAAAATTTTTAACATCATGAACGAGCCAGTCTAGTGTTGCTCTGCCATTTCCCTCAATATCTCCAAAATGTGGAGAGTAGAAGGAGTGGGGACTGTATTCAGAGAGTCGCTCATTGCCAACGTGGCTACATTCGAGCCCAACAATAATCATCTTTTTGGGCCAAGCCTGCATGAACTGCTCCAACCCCCAGGAAGTACCATAAGTAGCATCTTGATCACGAAATAGGTTATGTCCATCAAAGAAATACATGACTGGATAACGCTCGCCTGTCTTTTGATAATCGTCAGGTAGATAAATGTGTAAGGGCCTATTTGCATCCGCAGCTGGGAAGTAAAAATCTTGTTTAATCAGCATGATGAGCTCCAATCTAGTTATTTATAGTTAAATTGATCGTTTGAGCTATAAGAAGGTGGGAAGTAAAACGCTCTTTATTTACATAAATTTAATTATGTTTATTAATTCGAGAATCAAGACTTAATTTTATTATATTTGTTATTAAATTTACAATTTATCAAGGGCGTTTTTCTGTTCATCGTTAACAATGTGGGTATAGAGGTCTGTAACTTGCGTATTGGCATGCCCCAGCTGGTGACTGACTAAAACTTGAGATTTGGTAGCGTCGTAAAGACGGGTTGCCAAAGTGTGCCGAAGCTTATGGGGTGTAACGCGGATTTTAAAATCAGCTGAGTATTTGGCAACCATTTTTTCAATGCTAGAGGCATCCATACGGTTTGGAAGACCACGGTATTCAGACAAGAAGAAGGCTACATCAGTTTTTTCAGCCTTGTAACGTTGCTGACGAATGGCCAGATAATTTTCCAAGTAATCCTTAGCAAAGCCAGCTACGTTGACGGAGTCACGTTTACCCCCTTTTCGGGTAACATCAATCACCATCATCTTAAGATTGACATCTTTGAGGTCTAGATTGACAGCCTCAGAGAGCCGTACACCTGAAGCCAGTAATAAAGCTAAAATCGCTAAATCACGTTCTTTGTTCTTTTGAAAGGAGGAAAGGGCCCGTTTAGAGAGTTTGTTCTGATATTCCTGGTCAACATAGGTGAGAAATTCCATGGTTTCGTCCCCTAAAAAGAGTTTCTGCTTGATATTCTCAGCCCTCGAAGCCAAGGTTTCCTTTTTCTTTTGGGTTGAAACTTTTTTCATAACATTCCGGTAAAAGTAAGGTTCACCTTGCTCATTTTCAACCTCTTCAGTCAGATACTTATAGAGAGAGGATAAGGCTGACAGGGTTCGATTGATAGTTGTTTGAGAAACTCCATTTTGCGTCGTATTAGCATTGAGCAAGGGTCTTTCCCGTAGATAGAGGATAAAAGCCTCCATATCTTTCTTGGTCAAATGTTCTAGAGTCTCAAGAGGAATATCAGCAATCTTCGTGACCTCAACTAATCCAGTATCCATCACCCACTCAAAAAATCGCCGGTATTCCTTGAGATACTCATACAGTGTTGTAAAACTATAGGGAACCGATAATTTGGACTGATAGTAATCTAGAACAAACCAGGGCATGATTGTTTTAAGTTCTTCAATTTTTTCCAACAATAATTCGCGCCGCATGCCACAAAACCTCCTTTTTGGATTATAATAGTAGTGTATCATAGCAACATATATTTTTCAAGAAAATTATAGTTTTTCGGAAAGATGTTAGGGGATATTTTCTGAATGCTTCTTATCCCATGTTAGCTAGCTTTAAAGCCGTTTGTATGCTATATATATTCTTGGTATCTGTTAAATAGCTGAGCTGGTTCTTCATTAGAGATTTACTTTAGATTGTTGTGAGTTTCTTTTTATCTTTAGTCTGACTTGCTTTAAAGAAATTACTTAATTAATGTCATATATTTTTTATTGGTTATTCAGCAATCTGAAAATGTCCTCAAAATATTTCAGACTTTTCTCGGATCAATTCAGGACAGTTTTTGACAAGTGTTCAGCTTTGTGGACAAACTTGACCTCAGAATCGCAATCTCAGCTTTGCTATTTTCCAAAAATCAAAAAACATTCATAAAAAATCAATAAGGAGATTCTATGTTAGCCAGCCACCGTATTAAACTGATGGGCACCCATATTGATGTGCAAATTGAATCTCATAGAGCGGATGATTTGCTGAATCAGGTTGAGAGCCAGCTCATGGAATACAATCAAATTTTTAGTGCTAATGACAGTCAGTCTGTTTTATCGGCTGTTAATCTAGCTGCCGGTCAAAATCCAGTTAAGGTCCCTGAACTACTTTACCAGTTAATCAAGATAGGAAAATCAGAGAGTCTACTCTACGACAGCAACCTTAATATAGCCCTGGGTCCCCTTATTCAAACGTGGCGAATCGGCTTTACTGATGCTAAAGTCCCTAGTCAAAATGAAATTGAAAGGGCACTGGCCTTGACAGATCCAAACAATATTATAATGGCCGATGAGAGTCACGAGGTCTTCCTGGCCCAGCCTGGCATGAAAATTGACCTTGGAGCCTTGGCCAAGGGCTATTTTGCCGATCTCATTATTAGTTTTCTAAAAAATCAGGGCGTCACTTCTGCTCTCATAAACCTGGGGGGCAATGTCCTAGTGACTGGTCCTAATCCTAAGCGAGAGACGGGGACCTGGTTTATCGGCATCCAAAATCCCAAGCTCCCTCGTGGTCAACACCTGGGAACCCTAAGGATTGCTGAGCAGTCAGTTGTGACCTCAGGGATTTATGAGCGAGTTTTTAAGGTCAATGGCAAAGCTTATCATCATATTTTTGATAAGGAAACCGGCTACCCCATCGAGTCCGATGTCGCCAGCCTGACGATCGTTGCTGATTCCTCCTTGGACTGCGAGATTTGGACTACCAAACTTTTCGGAAAATCCAGTTTGCAGGCCCTTTATAGCATCGAACAAACACCAGGCATTGAAGGCATCGTCATTACAAAAGATGATCGACTAGCCATCTCAAGTGGACTGAAAGGAAAATTTTTCCCAAGTCAATCTTGATATCTTGTTTTACATAATTATATTTATGTGAATTTATTTGGATTAACCTTGATAGATCGTTGTTTTCGAATTGCCATACTCAAGTTATGTTGTCATTTTCACATTACAAAACACTCAGACAAGAAGTCCGAGTGTTTTTAACTTATTTCCGTTTTTTCTTGGCTTTTTTAATTTTGTTGGCTTGGCGTTTCATGGCTTGTTTCATGGCAAACTGGCCAACTTTACCCTTCAGTCCGCCACCAAAGAGTTCTGACATATCTGGCATTCCAGCTCCACCGCCCATCATTCCTTCTAGGGCTGACATGTCCATTCCTGATAGATCCGGCATGCCGGCTCCCATATTAGGCATGTTCTTTGGCATGTTGTTAGGATTGATCCCCATTTGACGCATCATCTGGCTCATATCACCTGACATAACGCCTTGCATGACGGTTTTGGCCTGGTTAAAGTCCTTGATGAATTTGTTGACATCAACAAAGGAATTTCCAGATCCAGCTGCAATCCGGCGACGACGACTCGGTGTCAAAAGGTCTGGATTTTCACGTTCTTCCGGTGTCATTGAGGAAACGATAGCCCGTTTACGTGCAATCTCACGTTCATCTACCTTGAGATTTGCAAGGGCTGGATTACCAGCCATCCCAGGAATCATCTTGAGCAGATCTTCCATTGGCCCCATGCTTTGAACCTGATCCAACTGATCGATGAAATCGTTGAAATCAAAGGTGTTTTCCCGCATTTTTTCAGCCAATTCAGCTGATTTTTTCTCGTCGTAGTCTTGAGAAGCTTTCTCAATCAGAGTCAGGAGATCACCCATCCCCAAAATCCGGCTAGCCATACGGTCTGGGTGGAAGGTTTCAATATCTGTGATTTTTTCACCAGTACCAGTAAATTTAATCGGTTGCCCAGTGATCTGACGAACAGAAAGGGCCGCACCACCACGAGTATCCCCATCAATTTTTGTCAGAATAACCCCAGTGATGTCCAGCTGTTTGTTAAATTCAGCTGCTACATTTGCCGCTTCTTGACCAATCATGGAGTCGACAACCAGCAAGATTTCATTTGGTTGAGCCAACTCTTTAACATCACGCAATTCCTGCATGAGTTTTTCATCGATTTGTAAACGACCGGCCGTATCAATCAAGACATAGTCATTGTGATTGGCACGCGCTTGTTCCAACCCTTGCCGCACAATCTCAACTGCAGGCGTCTCAGTCCCCCTATCAAAGACAGGAACACCAATTTGGCTACCTAGGGTCTTGAGCTGGTCAATGGCTGCTGGACGGTAGATATCTGCTGCAATCATCATTGGACGAGCATTTTCATCCTTGATGAGTTTGTTGGCTAATTTTCCAGCAAAGGTTGTTTTACCAGCCCCCTGGAGACCGACCATCATGATAATGGTTGGAATTTTTGGTGACTTGATAATCTCTGCCGTTTCAGATCCTAAAATAGTTTTCAGTTCTTCGTTAACAATTTTAACAATTTGCTGACTCGGGTTGAGGGTGTCGATAACCTCGTGGCCAATCGCCCGTTCACGAACACGCTTGATAAAGTCCTTGACGACTGGTAGGGCAACGTCAGCCTCGAGCAAGGCCAGACGAATTTCCTTGGTAACTTCCTGGACATCTGCTTCGTTCAATTTCTTCTTGCCACGCAGATTTTTAAAGACATTCTGCAAACGTTCTGTTAAGCTTTCAAAAGCCATTTATTGTTTCTCCTTAAACATAATTTAAATTATGTAAACTATTTAAACACTATTTAAAATTTGTGATGTTAGTCTCGATTATCAATTGAGTTTAAGACCGCTATTTGTTGCTGGATATAGGTATCGTCAGCATAACGCTCTGCTATTTCCTCAAAAATCTGCCCTCGAACGATGTAGTCTGAATACATGTGGAGTTTCATCTCATAATCTTCCAGCAGTTTTTCTGTCCGCTTGATATTATCATAGACTGCTTGTCGACTGACCTGAAACTCTTCAGCAATTTCTGCTAAGCTATAATCGTCCGCATAGTAGAGTTCGATGTAGTTCATCTGCTTGTCTGTCAAGAGCGCCGCATAGAACTCAAAAAGGGCATTCATTCGGTTGGTTTTTTCAATTTCCATAAGGATTATTTTACCATAAGATAGGGGATTTTAATAGCGAGAATCTTACTAGTTATTCTCTAGATAGAATTCAAAGCGATCGCCGACATATTGGCTACGTACATACTCAAAAGGTAAGCCGTCTGACAGATAAGAAATCTGCGTTAAAGCCAAAATAGCATGGCCCTTATTGATTTCTAGGTAATTAGCGACACGTTCACTGGCAGATTTGGCATAGATGGTTTGCTGACTCTTTCCAATCTCGTAACCGTGCCCACGCATGGTTTGGAAAAAGTGTTCCGTGATTTCAGTTTTGTTGAAATTCCGAATCAGTTTTTCTGGGATTGAGGCCACTTCGTAGACCAGAGGAAGATTGTCGGCATAGCGAATCCGCTCCATTCGAATAACGTATTCCTTGCTCTCAAGCTGGAGGTTTTGGCACTCCGTTTCACTGGCTAATTGGCGCTGATAACTAATGAGTTTGGAGGATGGTGTCTTGCCTTGGGAGTTGACAATTTCAGTGAAGGATGTGGTCCCTCTCATTTTTTCCTGGACCCGACGGCTGGCTACATAGGTTCCTGAACCAATTCGGCGCTCCAGTACTCCTTCTTCCACGAGAAGGGTTACAGCCTGTCTCAAGGTCATTCGCGACACTGCAAATTCATCAGCCATGTCCCGTTCACTTGGAAGCCGTTCTCCGATAGCCCATTGGCCATTCTCAATATCTTTTTTGATCGCATCGTGTATCTTAATATAGGCTGGTAACATGGTATCCTCCTTAACCTATCTAGACCAATTTTATCAGATTTTGCCTATTTAGGCAATAGCAAAGCAAATTTGCCCTGCCTCTACTGCTAGACCAGCTCTGCTATGGACCAAAAAACTAGCCCCTAGGCTAGTTTAGTTAATGATATTATAAGAGACAATCTCCTGGGAATTGGGTGAAAAATGAATAGGCTCCATCACCCACTCTGTACTACCATAGCGTGCAGACAGGGTAGAGGTCAGCGTGTTATTGTATAGAGAAATCACACCGGTATCTGTCGAGTGTTGCCCAACTGTTGGCCCATAGGCTACAACTGTTCCAGACTCATCAATATAAGGCAAGAACTGGTTGTTAGAGACTGTAATATTATCACAGAGTTGTACACTGGTATGCTTAGATGCATAATCTTTGTCCACTGCTTGTATAATGCCACCATCCCAGGCACCATTTCCAGAGCCATCAAATTGAATAGCTTCGGCATAAAAGTCATGTAAATCTGCATCTGAAGCGAGGTGGGTTACAGAAGTTAACGACGGTGCATAGCCGATAAACTGGTTACTATCGAAGTAAGAATTTTGTAGGCCTCCCAAGTCAAAAATATGACTGGCTTTTGCCTGCACCATGGTAAAGGTATTACCAGTGATAGTCCAGTTTTCGCCGTGGTCCACCATAATCATAAATTGATTACCATTGACCAAGTCCTTGGCACGGACATTAACATTTGTCATGGTGAAATTTTTAACACCGTCAGCAGCATTCGGACCTGTCGCAAAACCGAGCCAGTAAACCTTGCCATCCACAATCAAGTTCGTATCGTTACCCCTTAAATGGGTATCGGAGCTCAAGGTTACATAGTCCTTACCGGGATCCTGACTACCAATTGTAAAGTCACCGCTTGGTAAATTGAGTATCGTATAGGGATTCTCAGCTGCATAACTAAAGGCTTCTTTAAGGGCCGCTGTATTTTCAGCAGCTGAATTCTCAGCTTTGAGCTTCACTTGATAGAGGTTTTGCAAGGCTGATTCTTGGATATTTTTGTAAGAGAGGTCTAAGTCCGGAAAGGTGACATCGTATTTGTAGCCCCCTTCTGAACTGAGATAGTTATAGGAGACTTTGTCAACCTTAGCGACCATTCCTTTGTAATCTCCGAGACTTTCGCCATCAAGGTCAGTTTGCGCAGTTGAAGTCAGTTGCAATTCATCTCCAACCTCATACTTGGCGCTAGCAGCGTAGGTTAAAGCACCTTCTGCAATACCCTGACTCACTTCACCATCTTCATAGGTTACGGTATAGGTATAGGTTATATTTTTCTCTCCATCGTCTTGCGACTGGATGTCGGAAATTGTCCCAATCCAATTTTTGTATTCAGCCTGTTCTGAATCAACCTTAGTGTCCTTAAGTTGAACCCGTTCTCCTTTCTGATAAACCGCTGGATTAGGCTCCTTGAACATCAGTGAAATGACCTTAAAGCTTCCTGTTGCTGCAAATAAGACGAGAACACCTATGAGCATCAGGGCTAATGCAAAAAGCTCACGCTTGCGAAATAATGCCTTTCTTCTTCTACGTCTGCTTTCCATACTTTCTCCAATTCAATAGACTTATCTTTCCATTTTAGCACATTTATAAATAAAATAATACTTTCACTTCATTATTCGGAAATACCTCCAATATCCAGCGAATTACATAGTTATTTTTCGTTTTTTAATAACAATAGCAGAGCAAAATGAGCTGATTAAAATTTTCCTTGATGAAACAAGCTTTTTTAGTTAAAGTATGATAGAATTAAACATGATTTGTTGTTCGCATGGAGCAACAGGAAAGAAAGGACTTTTATGACGAATCTGAATGACATTCAAAAAATTATTGTTTTAGATTACGGTAGCCAGTACAATCAGTTGATTTCACGCCGCATCCGTGAATTTGGCGTGTTCTCTGAACTGAAAAGCCATAAGATTACTGCCGATGAGGTCCGTGCCATCAATCCAATTGGCATTGTCCTCTCTGGTGGCCCAAATTCTGTTTACGCTGCCAATGCCTTTGACATAGACCCAGAAATCTTTGAACTCGGTATCCCAATTTTAGGGATTTGTTACGGTATGCAGCTCATTACCCACAAACTTGGTGGTAAAGTAGTTCCTGCTGGTGAAGCTGGTAATCGTGAGTACGGTCAATCCACTCTCAACCTCGAAAAAGAATCAGCTCTCTTTGCCAACACGCCTGCTGAACAAACCGTCCTCATGAGTCACGGTGATGCCGTTACAGAGATTCCTGAAGGATTCGAGCGCGTGGGCTTATCTGCAGATTGCCCATTTGCAGCTATGGAAAATGCTGAGCGTCGCATCTACGGTATCCAGTTCCACCCAGAAGTTCGTCACTCCGTCTACGGTAACGACATGCTGAAAAACTTTGCCCTTAACATTTGTGGTGCAAAAGGTGACTGGACTATGGATAACTTCATCGAAGCAGAAATCGCGAAAATCCGTGAAACAGTTGGCGATAAGAAAGTCCTCCTTGGCTTGTCAGGTGGCGTGGATTCATCTGTTGTTGGGGTCCTTCTCCAACGTGCTATCGGCGACCAATTGACCTGTATCTTCGTAGACCACGGTTTACTCCGTAAAAACGAAGGCGACCAAGTTATGGAGATGCTTGGTGGCAAGTTTGGCCTTAACATCATCCGCGTTGATGCTTCAAAACGCTTCTTGGACCTGCTTGCAGGCGTTTCCGATCCTGAGAAAAAACGTAAGATTATTGGTAATGAATTTGTCTACGTCTTCGATGATGAAGCTAGCAAGTTGACCGATGTGAAATTCTTGGCTCAAGGAACTCTCTACACCGATATCATCGAATCTGGTACGGAAACAGCTCAAACTATCAAGTCTCACCATAACGTAGGCGGTCTTCCAGAAGACATGCAGTTTGAATTGATTGAGCCACTCAACACCCTCTTTAAGGACGAAGTTCGTGCCCTCGGTACTGCTCTTGGGATGCCAGACGAAGTCGTATGGCGCCAACCATTCCCAGGACCAGGTCTTGCCATCCGTGTTATGGGTGAAATTACCGAAGAAAAATTGGCGACTGTCCGTGAATCAGACGCTATCCTGCGTGAAGAAATCGCTAAAGCAGGCCTTGACCGTGACGTATGGCAATACTTCACTGTTAACACAGGCGTTCGTTCTGTCGGCGTCATGGGTGATGGCCGTACTTACGACTACACCATCGCCATCCGTGCGATCACTTCTATCGATGGTATGACCGCTGACTTTGCCAAACTCCCATGGGATGTTTTGCAGAAAATCTCTGTCCGTATCGTCAACGAAGTAGACCACGTCAACCGCATCGTCTACGATATCACCAGCAAACCACCAGCAACAGTGGAATGGGAGTGATGCTGTGCGATTCAGTTGCAAAGCAAACTGAGAGCACCTAGCATCACCCCTGCGATAGCTGTCTCAGAGTAAGGAGCTTTAGCGACAAAACGATAAGGAAACAGCGAACCGCTGGAATAGATTTTATTACTTCAAAAACCGCATGAAATCAAGTGTTTCAGCGGTTTTATTTTTTTGTCTGCACCATTTTAGCACCAATAAAGAAAAACTACCAACAATAGATAATGCTTCATTTATCAAGGTGAATTTCCTCTTTGTCATTATTTATTTAAATCTCATGTAACTTAGTTCTCTTTTAAAAATAGTGACGCCTCCTACGGACAAAGAAAAATAATTATTCCATAGCAAGAGCTAGCAAAGAAATAACCATTTTTTGATTCAATTCTGCATCACTGCTAGACTTGCCCTTGCCAATCTTGGCTGTGTTTGTAAAAGTCATCCTTGAATTGCTGTACAACTGGGACTGGCAGAGGGCCTTTTCTCGATGATTCTGATGTTTTCTTTAATATGGTCGAGGTTGGCTGAGCCGATAATCACGTTATCAACGAGTGGTTCATGGCCAATCTATCTCAGAGCCAACTCATTTAGAGGATAATCTCTAGGCAGGGTCAGTTGTTGCATTCTTTCCCAGTAAGGTTCAACGTATTCTCCGACAGGGCGCGTGTCATAGCGCCAGGGAGCATTCGCGATGGGACGCTTAGCGATGACGCCCATGCCCTGTTCCTTGGCCTGTTTTACCTGTTGCTTTAAAGAATTTAACTCGAAAATATTAACCGAGCACTCGATGCTATCAAATACCTGCAGGTCAACAGCGTATTGCAGGCCTTCATTTTCACCAGAATAGGCAGCTGCTCTAATTTTCCCAGCCTGTTTGGCAGCCAATAAGGCCTCAATAACCTCTCCACGCTCTAAGATTTCCTTGTCGCAAGAATGCAAATGGACAATGTCCAAGTAATCTGTCTTGAGCAATTTCAGGGCATGATCAATGCCAGCCGTGATAATGCCTGAACTCCAATCCTCGTAGCCAGGAATACTGTAACCGACCTTGGTCGACAAAACCGTGTCCTGCCTTCTATGACTAAGAAACTTACCAATTCGTTCCTCAGATTGACCATAGCCTCGAGCCGTATCAATCAGATTGATGCCAAAGTCTAAGATTTCATTCAACAGATAATCAATCTGCTTCTCATCCTGATGATCCAAACCTATGTGGCCTGCACCAAATCCCACAGGAAAAACGTCAATCCCAGTTTGCCCAAATGTCCGTTTTATTAGCAGAGGAAATACCTCTTTTCAAATATGACTCCATTATACAACAGGAAACACCAAATCATAAGCTTAGTGTAAAGCAAAAATCCAGAGCTGTCTTGCAAGACAATACTCTGGACTTCGGCGATATTCAGGTCAGTGTTTCAAGTACTAAATTATCATTTATTTAATTCTTTTTTGACCTCTTGGACAAGGACCAAACGTTTGAGTTTGCTGGTATAATGCCGTTGGTAGAGACAATCATAATCCGCTTTTTGAATCTCGTCCTCGATTGCATGGTAAATCCGGGCCGCAGACAAAAGAGCCGCTTGGCAGGCTGGATCAAAGAGAGAAAGGTAGGCTTCAAAGGTCTGGTAAAGATGGCCAGATTCTTTTGCGACTTCTTTCCAGACTGCCACAAACCAGTCAGGAGGGGTCTGACGGGGCTGATTAGCCAAAGAAAGGACATTCTCTACTGTCTTTCCCACTTGAGCCAGTAGATCTTCTGGCAAGTAGACCCGCTGTCTGTTTCTGGCATCCTCGCCGACGTCTCGCAGGATATTGGTCAGCTGCATGGCGATGCCCAGCTGGTAGCACACTTCCAGATAGGTTTCCTGATTGGCCTCTTCTGTAAGGTCAGCACGGCCTAGCATGGGCAAGAGCATAGCGCCTACGGATCCTGCTACCTGACGACAATAGGTCTCAAGCTCTGCCATGGTACCAAAAAAGGCAAAGGAACGGTCCGACTGCTGGCCTGCAATCTGCTCCAGCAAGGCTTTTGGGGAAATAGCAAAGCGGGCCACACTATCTGTAAAGGCAGGCCACCAAGGCAGGTTGCTGATGGCGGAAGGCGCTGGAACAACTTCCCCTGAGATAACCTCAGCCAGTAGAGCCAACTGCTGGTCGACTGCCTCGTCTCCAGGCGCTGCCTCGTCCACCAAATCATCCACATAGCGGCAAAAAGCATAGACCGCTGCGATACCCTTGAAGCGCTCTTCAGATAATTGGCGAAAGGCTTGGTAAAAACTCTTGGAATGGGCCTTCATAATGGCTTCGCAGTGGGCGTAGGAGGTAGCTAGTAGGCTCATGCCTTGCCCTCCCAGTCCTTGATGACCTCATCTGCACAGATTTTTCCACCTTCTAGCGCAATAGGGACACCAGCTCCTGGGTGAGTGCTACTGCCGGTAAAATACAAACCTTCCACCACTTTTGACTTGGACTGAGGCCGAAAATGATTACTCTGCATGAGGGTCGGTTGCAGGCCAAAGGTTGCCCCACGATAGGCATTGAACTGGCGTTCAAAGTCCTCTGGTGTGTAGATTTCTTCCACTTCAATCCGATCAGCTAGATTTTCTAGGCCAGATAGATTAGACAGGCTGGTCATTTTTTTCGACGGTTTCCACCTGGTAGCCCTGTAATTGCAGGCGAATGGCAGCCGAAAGGCCACCCATCCCTGCTCCGATAACGATAACGGATTTAGACATAGTTCTCCTTTTATGGAAAGATAGCCCAGCAAGCGTGCAGCGGTATTCTGATTTGCAGAATGGCTTGCCCTATCTTTTTTATCTATCTAAAACGAAACTTGCCTGTCATCAAGAATGCAATGTAGATACGCTATTATACCGCTTTTTAGGTAGTTTCACAATCAATATAAATTTACCTTCACGCCAAACGCATGAAACAGCTATTTCCGAGCTATGGTACAGTTTGAAGTAGGCAATTTCAACGGTTTGCCTATAGAGAATTAGAAAATATAAAAGTATTATTGTGAAATTCCTGAACGTTGAAATACAGAAAGCTTTATTTTCTTGCTAAAATTCTTTCATGCGCTTGTCGTGATTAATCTTAAACTAAAAAATCCGTCTCAAGACGGATGCCAATAGGCCAACCCACTGATAGAATATAGACATTCCATTAAGCTTTGGGGTGACCCAAGCAAGCATCTCCATTTTGGCAATCTGAAAAGATTGTCATTTTTTATCAAAAGACTTGCATGAGCATATTTTTTTTGGTAAAATGTTGTTTATAAAAACAACAAGGAGAAAGACCATGTTCTCACCCCAACGTTTAAAGTCGAGAAGACAGGAGTTGGGCCTGTCTCAATCGGATATCGCCAATCAGCTCAAACTCAACCGCTCTTCTTACTCCTCATGGGAATCGGGGCGGGCCAAGCCCAACCAAAAAAACTTGGAACGACTCGGAGAGATTCTAAAAGTAGACGAGGACTACTTTAATCAGGGCTATGAAATGTTGTCTCTCTATCAGCAATTGACAGAGGATAACAAGATTACAGCTGTTAATTTTACTCAAGAGCTCCTCACCCAACAAGTAGCTGCCCCTTCTAACTTGATTTCACTGGAGTCAGCTCGATCAGAGCGATTTGAATACCACGTTTATGAGCGTCTTTCAGCTGGTACCGGCTTCTCCTACTTCAATGACGGCAATTATGATACCATTTTCTACGATGAAGAATTGGATCACGACTTTGCCTCATGGGTCTTTGGAGATTCCATGGAGCCAACTTATTTGAATGGAGAGGTTGCCCTCATTAAAAACACAGGCTTTGATTATGATGGTGCCATCTATGCTGTAGACTGGGATGACCAAACCTACATCAAGAAGGTTTACCGTGAAGCTGACGGCCTCCGTCTTGTCTCCCTTAACAAAAAATACGCTGATAAATTTGTACCTTACGATGAAAATCCGAGAATTATCGGTAAAATCGTTGGACATTTTATGCCAATGTCATTCGAATAAAGAAAGATTAGCTATTATTTCCTTATAATAATCACTCAATTTGAAGTTAATTGAACAGTAAAAGTCAAAGCCGACATTTATTTTTAACTTTGAAAAAACGTCTAAAATCAAATGATTTTAGACGTTTTTTCAATTATAAAATCTTATTGAAACTACTTTACTTTGGCCTCTTGGTAATCACACTTGTCATTGCTACAGCTGACTTGTTTACCACCGCCACGGACTTTTTTCTCAACGAGGAAGTCGCCAGATTTTGGACAAGTCCGTCCAACTGGTAAATCCCAAGAGGTGAAGTCACATTCAGGGTAACGATTACAGCCATAGAAAATACGATTGTGTTTGGTCTTACGTTCGATGATTTGACCTTGGTGACAGGTAGGACATTCTACGCCAATCTCCTTGGTTATAGCCTTGGTGTTGTGGCAATCAGGGAAGTTTGAACAAGCATAGAACTTGCCAAAGCGTCCAAGTTTGATGACCATAGGATGACCACAGACATCACAATCAAATCCTGCAGGCTCGTCCTTGATTTGGATTTTCTCCATTTCAGTCTCTGCCTTGCCTAACTCAACCTTGAACGGCTGGTAGAAGTCATCAATGACTTTTTGCCACTGCTGCTGACCGATTTCGACATCATCTAATTTCCCTTCCATTTCTGCGGTAAAGCGGACATTAACAATGTCAGGGAAGAACTCGATAATGAGGGAGTTAACAATCTCTCCAAGTTCCGTCGGTTCAAATCGCTTGGCAGCTAACTTCACGTAGTAACGCTTCTGAATGGTTTCCAAGGTCGGTGCATAGGTAGACGGCCGGCCCACCCCATTTTCTTCCAGTGTCTTAATCAGAGTGGCTTCAGAATAACGAGCCGGTGGTTGGGTGAAATGTTGCTCAGGGCTTGTCGAAGCTTTTTTAACGACTTCTCCTTCTTCCATTTCAGGCAACATCTTGTTTTTGTCAGAATCGTTATAAACTGCTAAGTAACCATCAAATTTAATCTGACTACCATTAGCTGTGAAAATCACTCCATTTTGACTGAGGTTTACCTTAACTGTATCAAATACCGCTGCGGTCATTTGACTTGCCACAAAACGATTCCAAATCAAGGTATAAAGCTTCAGTTGGTCCTTATCCAGGTATTTTGCGATGCTTTCAGGTGTATGGTTGACATTAGAAGGACGAATAGCTTCGTGAGCATCTTGTGCACCTGAAGCATTCTTGACACGGTTGCCATGCTTAGAGTAGTTAGCGCCAAAACATTGACTGATAAACTGAGCAGCATCATTTTGCGCAATCGGAGAAATCCGAGTAGAGTCTGTACGCATATAAGTAATCAGACCTTGGTGACCAGCAGATCCAAGACTGAGACCCTCGTACAATTGCTGAGCAACCATCATGGTTTTACGGGTTCTGAAGTTAATTTTATTGGCTGCATCTTGTTGAAGGGAAGAGGTCGTGTAGGGAAGCGGAGCATTTCGACGGCGCTCTTTCTTCTCAACGCTATCAACGGTAAAATCATCCGATTTAATACGAGCCAAGACCTCTTTAACCTGGTCATTGTTCTCAAGCTTAAGCTTTTTCCCATCTAATCCATAAAACTGAGCCTGGAATTTCTTAGTGCCTTTTTTGAAGATTCCATCAATGGTCCAATATTCTTCCGGTTTAAAGGCCTTGATTTCATTCTCACGATCGATGATAAGTTTAAGAGCGATGGATTGGACGCGACCAGCTGAGAGCCCCTTCTTGACCTTCTTCCAGAGAATAGGTGAAATAGAGTAACCCACGATACGGTCTAAGACACGGCGGGCCTGTTGGGCGTCCACCAAGTCCATATCAATCTTACGTGGCTCTACAAAGGCATTTTTGACCGCATCCTTGGTAATTTCATTGAAGACCACACGGTTCTCTTCTTGCAAATCCAAGTTCAAGATATGGGCCAAATGCCAAGAAATCGCCTCACCTTCTCGGTCCGGGTCACTTGCCAGGTAAACTTTTTTAGCATTTTTAGCCTCTTTTTTGAGGGAATTGATCAGCGGCCCCTTACCACGAATATTGATATACTCTGGCTCGTAATTATTGTCGAAGTCGATGGACATGCTGGATTTTTTAAGATCACGGATATGTCCCACAGAGGCTACAACCTTGTAATTACGGCCTAGATATTTTTCAATTGTCTTAGCCTTGGCTGGTGATTCTACGATTACCAGATTTTTTTGAGCTGTTTTTTTCGTGGTGGATGTTTTCTTTTTAGTTGCTGTTACCATAAGAGTCTTTCTAGTTCTGTCATTAGCTTATAGCATAATAACCCAGTTTTTTCTTACTGTCAATAAAAAAACTTCTCCTATAGGAGAAAGCCTTTCTAATTTTTTCAAAAAAGCGTCTTAGATGCTTGATAGCAAAGCTTTTAGAGAGTTTTATACTCTTCCAAAATCAAAGCTAGAAGTCGTTAGGTTTCCTTGTCTAACTCCAGGCATGCCAGCGGCAACCTGTCTTGTCTCTTTTGATTTTGTGTAAGTATGAGACTGCAATTAGTAAATGACCTGTTGCTGAAACTCTGCTAGGATATCTAGCCCAGAGGAAACACACTTGGCGCCTTCCTGAATTAAGTGATTACAGCCTGCTGCCTGACCATCAAGAATATTTCCAGGGACCGCAAACACTTCTCGTCCTTCTTCGAGGGCCCGTTCACAGGTAATAAGACTGCCGGACCGCAACTTGGCATCGATAACCAGCACACCCTGTGAGAGACCTGAGATAATACGGTTTCGCTCTGGAAAATGAAATTTCAAGGGTTGGGTACCTACAGGATACTCAGAGAGGACCAGATGATTTTCGTATAAAAAGTCCTGGAGTCTTTGGTTTTCCTTAGGATAGTAGACATCGAGTCCACAACCGATAATCCCAATCGTTGCTCCGCCATTTTTTAAAGTCGCTATATGAGCAGCTGTATCGATACCACGCGCCAGGCCAGAAACAATGACGAACTGATTGCCCAGCTCTGGAATAATTTTCTTGACGGATTCTATCCCCATTTCACTGGCCTGACGAGATCCAACTACTGCTAGCTTTTTGTGAGTGAGCAAGTCAAGATTCCCCTTGTAAAAGAGTAAAACCGGTGGGTTATAAATCTGTTTGAGCTCAAGCGGATACTCAGCATCTAAAATAGACAAACTTGGAAACTGAGTGAACTCCTGTCTCAGGGCTTTGGTGTCTAGATTCTTGTAAGCCTCCATAAACAGCACAGGATTTTTACACTTAGAAACCACCGCCATATCACGCAAGGACAAGGACTTACCAACCCGCTTCGCATAGTCCAAAATATGATTGATATGAAGATTGGAAAGTCCAGCTTTTTTAAGCTTGTAAAGTTCAAAATTATTCATTGAAATCCTCCTACTCTATTATTCGTAAAAGGAAAAATCCCTAGCAAAAATTGCTAAGGATTTTGTATCTTATGGCCGAATTGCCTCAATAGCTTGAGCAATAGCAGAGCGCTCACGTTCAATGAGCTCTACGCGAGCCGCAATATCTTTAATACCCATAGAGATGTTACGGCTGAGGGCCATATCCTCCAAGAGCGGTTCAAAGAATGCCTTATACTCAGTTAAGCGTTCAGGTGTCTTGAAGATAGCGGCTGGAATGATAACAAATTTATCAAAACTCATATCTCCACCAAGACTTGATTTAATCCAATCCCAGTTTTCACGCGCCCAAGTCCAGGTTGTTTCTTGTGCAAAAGCTTGACCTAGAAGCAAGCTATACCACATTGACAAATCCTGAGGCTTAACAAAGTCTTTGTCTTTGAAACCCTTGAGTAACTTATCAAGTGTTTGAGATGACTTGGTCTTAGTGAGAGCTTGTGCCAGTTGGCGACGGAAGTTTGAATCGTTGGTCATTCGGTAAGCTGCAATAAACTGATCTACCAAGGTATCACTCTCTGCAACTCGTACTTGGTTAGTCAAAACTAAGCCACGGATGGCAGCTGGCAAGGAATCAATCCTATCAGCATAGTCTTGGAAGATAGCCTGTGCTTGTTCAGAGGCTGCTTCGTGGCCCGCTTCAAGGAGATAGGCCAAACTTGTTTGACGTACCAATTCATCCTCATCAGCTTCCCCAGCTCGTTTTTCAAAACCAAGTCGGTCATAGTTAGCTTGGAAGAGCCAGCGAATGATGGACTTAAAGTCTTCTTCCGTTTGGCTACCCTCTTCAATAAAGCGTTTAAGGGCAGACAGAATATCTGAGATACCAAGCGTTACTAGGTTAGAAGTTTCTTCGGTCAGATTTGGCAAAAGCTCTACTAAATCAGCATAAGAAATTTGACCACTTTCAGCCAAGAGACGACGCTCTTGCAGCACCTGCAATTTGGTCGTGTTATCAAGGCTCGTCCAGTTCTCTAAAATATCAGTCAAAAGTGTTCCTTGATAGTCGGTCAGATAATGAGCTGTGTTTTGCGTGTTGAGCAAGAGCGGACCTTCATTATCAGCTTGAAGCTGGCTAAAGTTTGGAATGATAATTTCAGCCTGATCAAGGACGTCTGGCAAACCAGTCCAGCTGGCATTGAGTGGCACGGTCCAGAGACGATTCTTATCTTCGTGTTCTCCGATAAAGAACTGTTTCTGGCTGAGAACCAATTGATCATCAATGACCTTAGCGGTTACCAAGGGATATCCCGGTTGCTCCAACCAAGAATCCATAAAGCTAGCAACATCACGACCTGAAGTTTCAGCCAAGGCCAACCAGAGATCGCGTCCTACCGTATTTCCATATTGGTGCTTCTCAAAGTAAATCTTGAGACCTGCTGCAAAAGCCTCGTCACCCAACCAACGGCGGAGCATATGCATGAGACGACTTCCCTTAGCATAAACAATGGCAGGATCAAAGAGAGTATTAATTTCATCAGGATGGTTAACAGCGACATGAACAGATTGAACACCGTCTGTTGCATCCCGTTTAAGAGCAGCCGGAACACCACCAGTTTGGAAATCTTCAAAGATATTCAATTCAGGATTGATAGTATCGACAGAAACGTATTCCATCATGTTGGCAAAACTTTCATTAAGCCAAAGATCGTCCCACCATTTCATAGTAACCAGATTACCGAACCATTGATGGGCAACCTCGTGGGCAATAACCAAAGCAACCTGCTGACGACTGCTGAGGCTTGAATTTTCATCAACCAAAAGATAAATCTCACGGTAGGTCACCAAACCCCAGTTTTCCATGGCACCAGATGAGAAGTCTGGCAAGGCTAGGTGGTAACATTGAGCGATTGGGTACTTAACCTGGAAATAGTCCTCATAGAAATCAATAACCCGTGTCGCAATATCCAAGGCAAAGTCAAGACTTTCTGGAGCATGGGCACGCGTCGCAAAGACACCAACCTCAGTTCCATTCTTGGTTTGAGCTGTTTTACCTTGCAAATCGCCAAGACCAAAAGCTAAGAGATAAGACGACATGCGAGGTGTTGTCTCAAAGGTCCAAATTCCAGTTTCTTCACGTAGTTCGCGATTATTTTCTGGCATATTTGAAAGAGCAATCTCACCATCAACCTGGTCGAACTTAACCGAAAAATCAAAGGTTGCCTTAGCCTCAGGTTCATCAATACATGGAAAGGCTTGGCGGGCAAAGTGACTCTCAAACTGGGTAGAAATCACTTCTTTTTTAACCCCATCAACAGTATAGTATGATGGATAAATTCCTGACATATTGTCCGTGATTTGACCTGCAAACTCAACGAGTAGGGTCATGGTACCAGTGATTGGTAAATCGATGTGAACTGCTTCATTCTCATCATCCATATGAAATGGCAGAGCTGCATTATCAAGCAAGATTGACTTGATGGTCAAATCTTTCTGGTGGAGAGAGATGGTGTTATCTAAAGCTTCGCCATTGATAGCAACATTACCTGTAAAGGTCTTCTCTGCACGATTAATATCCAAGAAAAGGTTATAATTTTCTGGAACAAAGGTTTCAACAAAATGTGCGACTGTTTTCATAAGACTCCTTCTAAAACTTTCATGATAAAAACGGTCATAAATAAAAGAGTATCTTTAGGATACTCTTTTATTATATCATAGTTCGATAATTTTACCAGTCTTCAGGTAAACTACCCACTCACAGAGGTTGGTCGCATAGGCTGCAATACGAGATAAATAAAGCAGAACGCGGAAGTATTCTTTCCCTGTTACAATTGTTTCAGGATCGTTTTTGATGCGTTCGACCGCTAAATCTTGAATTTGGTCTGCATGTTTTGAAATCTCATCTGGAAGCATGGCGATTTCACGAGCTTTTTCGTCATCCTTATTGATATAGGCGTCCAAAGCTTCTTCAACCATCTTCTTAACCGCTTTTCCAAGGACTTTTATTTCAGCTTCAACTTCAGGAATCCGTTCTTCACCCTTGGTACGAATTGTAGCCTTAGCGATAGAAACTGCATGGTCCCCCATCCGTTCAACGTCAGCACTGGCTTTCAGGACGGTCACTACTCGACGGAGGTCAGAGGAAACTGGTTGCTGGAGGGCAATAATTTCAAGGGACTTCTTCTCCAACTTCATCTCGTAGTCATTGATGATTTCATCTTTTTCAATGACTTCCTCAGCTAACTCACGGTCATGACTAACGAAAGCTCGAGTCGTATTGTTAATTTGCGCCAAAACGGCAGTTCCCATAGCGTAAAACTGGTTATGGAGCTTATCTAATTCTTCTTCAAATTGTGAACGTAGCATATTCTTTCTCTCTTTCCATAGCAGAGCGGCTTAGCCGAATTTTCCAGTAATGTAGTCTTCTGTTTGTTCATTTTGCGGATTCAAGAACATCTCTTTCGTATCGTTGAACTCAATCAATTTCCCATCAAAGAAGAAACCTGTCTTGTCTGAAATTCGAGAGGCCTGTTGCATGGACCGCGTCACCAAAAGCATTGTGTAACGATTTTTGAGTTCGTAAAGCGTCTCTTCGATTTTACCTGCAGAGATTGGGTCCAAGGCTGAGGTCGGCTCGTCTAGGAGGATGATTTTAGGTTCTGTTGCCAAGACACGTCCCACGCAAACCCGCTGTTGCTGACCACCGGACAAGCCCAGTGCAGAATCATGGAGGCGATCCTTGACCTCATCCCAAATCGATGCCCCGATGAGGGACCGTTCAACAGCTTCATCAAGGACTGCCTTGTCCTTAACACCCTTGATACGTAGTCCATAAACTACATTTTCATAGATGGACATAGGGAAGGGATTGGGCTGTTGGAAGACCATACCAATTTCCTTGCGGAGTTCAACCGTGTCGGTCCGTGGACTATAAATATTGTGTCCATTGTAGTAGATCGAGCCTGTCGTTGTCACTTCAGGATTAAGATCGCCCATGCGGTTAATGGCCTTGAGCAAGGTTGACTTCCCAGAACCTGATGGGCCAATGAGAGCCGTGATTTCTTCAGGCTGGAACTCGATAGTAACTTCGTTGAGGGCTTTTTTCTTTTCGTAATAGACAGAAAGGTCTTTCACTTGTAATATAGGTTCCGTCATGATAATCCTTTCTATCCGAAGCGTCCAGAAACGTAGTCGTTGGTCGATTGCAACTGAGCATTCTGGAAGATATTGGCTGTTTTGTCGTACTCGATAAGGTCGCCAAGGTAAAAGAAGGCAGTGTAATCACTAGCGCGAGCTGCTTGTTGCATATTGTGTGTCACGATGATGATGGAATAATTTTCCTTGAGATTAAACATAGTTTCTTCCAACTGCATGGTAGCAATCGGGTCCAAGTTGGCAGCCGGTTCGTCCATGAGAAGGATATCTGGCTTAACCGATATAGCCCGAGCAATGCAGAGCTTCTGCTGTTGACCACCTGAGAGTGTCAAGGCCGACTTATGCAAATCATCCTTAACCTGGTCCCAAAGCGCTGCTTGTTTAAGGGACGTTTCTACAATTTCATCGAGAATCTTCTTGTCCTTAACTCCAGCCCGTTCGTGGGCAAAGGTGATGTTCCGATAAATAGACTTGGCGAAGGGGTTTGGACGTTGGAAAACCATACCGATATGCTTGCGCATCTCATATACATTAATATTGCTGGCATTGATATCAATACCCTTGTAGTTAATTTCACCTGTGACCTTAGCAATATCAATCGTGTCGTTCATCCGTTTTAAACTGCGAAGGAAAGTTGATTTCCCACAACCAGATGGCCCAATTAGGGCTGTAATTTTGTTCTTCTCAAACTGCATATCAATGCCTTTGATGGCCTCTTTTTGACCATAATAGACATGCAAATCCTTGGTCGACAAGACCAGATTGTCCTCAGGGAAGGTGATGATATGCCGTTCATTCCAATTGTATTCTGTCATGTCCTCTCCTTATGCTGAGGTTGATTTCTTGTGTAAATAAGAGCCGAGACGACGGGCGCCGAGGTTGAAAATTAGGATGAAAATCAAGAGTACCGCAGCTGAACCAGCTGAAACTTGAGTTCCATCGGGGATTGTTCCCTCACTGTTAACCTTCCAAATATGGACGGCCAGCGTCTCTGCCTGACGAAAGATAGAAATTGGACTGGTAACACTGAAAATATTCCAGTTTGACCAATCGAGAGCAGGGGCAGATTGACCTGCTGTATAAATCAGTGCTGCTGCTTCTCCGAAAATCCGTCCAGATGCCAAAACAATACCGGTGACAATTCCTGGAAGAGCTTCTGGAATAACCACATGAAGTACCGTTTCCCAACGAGAAATTCCCAGAGCCAACCCTGCCTCACGTTGGGTATGGTGAACATGACGAAGACTATCTTCAACATTACGAGTCATTTGAGGCAAGTTAAAGACTGTCAGGGCCAAGGCACCAGAAATAATTGAGAATCCATATTGGAATTGCACTACGAAAATCAAATAACCAAAGAGACCAACTACCACAGAGGGTAAAGAGGACAAAATCTCAATACAAGTACGGACAAAGTTAGTCAAGCGACCTTTTTTAGCATACTCTGAGAGATAGATTCCAGCCCCCATTGACAGGGGAACAGAAATAATCAAGGTAATGACGAGGAGGAAAAAGGAATTGTAAAGCTGAATCCCAATACCGCCACCCGCTTGATAGGACGATGATTTTCCAGTCAAAAAGGACCAAGAAACGTGAGGTAATCCACGTACCAAAATATAAAGAATTAAAGAAGCTAGAATAGCCACGATAATCCCAGCAATGGCATAGAGGACACCTGTCGCCAATTTATCAACTTTTTTAGCGTTCATAGTTTTTCTTACCCTCTCTCGTAATAAATTTAATAACCGTGTTAAAGGCCAAACTCATAAGGAGAAGGACCAGAGCTAAGGACCAGAGGACGTTGTTATCTACAGTACCCATGACGGTATTTCCAATTCCCATAGTCAGAACTGAGGTTAGGGTTGCGGCTGGTGTCGTCAAGGAAGTCGGGATAACCGCTGAGTTCCCCACGACCATCTGAATGGCCAAAGCTTCACCGAAAGCACGTGCCATTCCGAAAACGACGGCCGTAAAAATCCCCGGCTTAGCAGCGTTTAAAGTAACCCGCCAAATCGTTTGAAAACGAGTAGCTCCCATGGCCATTGAAGCCTCACGGTAGTGACGAGGAACTGCCCGTAAGCTATCGGTTGTCATAAAGGTTACCGTTGGTAAAATCATGACAAAGAGGACGAAAATACCAGATAAAATCCCAAATCCAGTCCCTCCGAAAATACTACGGATAAAAGGAACTACAACTTGCAGACCGATAAATCCATAAACAACTGATGGAATCCCAACTAAAAGTTCGATAGCAGGTTGCAAAATTTTTGCCCCTTTTGGTGAAACCTCCGTCATAAAGACTGCTGCCCCGATAGCAAAAGGTGTCGCAATCACCGCAGAAAGAATGGTCACAATAAAGGATCCCAAAATCATAGGTAGGGCACCAAACTCTTTACCAGATGGATTCCAAGTCGTCCCGAAAAGAAACTCAAAAATATTCACACCATTGACAAAGAAAGTCGATAGTCCCTTTTGAGCAACGAAAATCAGAATCATGGCCACAATAAAGACAATCAATGCCAGACAGGCAAAGGTGATGCCCCTCCCAAATTTCTCCAGACGAGAATTCTTGGATGGAGAGACCAAGCGCTTGGCTAATTCTTCTTGCTGCATTACTCTTCTCCTTCCAAGGCGGTGACATTGCCATCCGCATCCTTAGTTACTTTCATATCATTCATGGAAATGTAACCCATGCTAGTGACAATGCCCTCTTGGACCTCATCTGATAGCATAAATTCGAGGAATTCCTCAGCTAAATCGGCAGGCTCACCCAAAGTATACATGTGCTCATAAGACCAGAGTGGCCAATCATTGGTCGCAACATTTTCAGCCGTTGGCGCAAAACCATCGAGACTGATTGTTTTGACTGTGTCATCCAAGTAAGCAAAGGCTAGGTAAGAAATTGCTCCAGGTGTTTGTGATACGATGGACTTGACCATTCCATTCGAATCTTGCTCCTGACTTTGAATAGCCTCGCTGTCGCCCATGACTACTGCATCAAAGGTTGCGCGAGATCCTGAACTAGCTGCTCGGTTGATAATGGAAATATCAATATCGCTACCACCGAGTTCAGACCAATTGGTAATTTCACCTGAGAAAATCTTGCGCAAGTCATCAATGCTGATATCATCGACGTCAACCTTGCTATTAACAATAACGGCAAGACCGGCTACGGCAACTTGATGGTCAACCAGTTTACTGGCATCAATGCCATCTTTTTCTTCTGCAAAAACATCAGAGTTTCCGATTTGAACAGCACCAGACTGAACTTGAGACAAGCCTGTTCCAGAACCGCCACCTTGGACATTGACAGTTTTCCCTAAGTTTGCTGTTCCGAATTCATCGGCTGCTGCTTCAACGAGAGGCTGGAGGGCGGTTGAACCGACCGCCGTAATGGTTTCACCACGGTCAATCCATGCAGCGCAGGCTGACAAACTTAAGCCAGCTAATAAGGTCGCCGCTGATAGGGCGAATGTTTTCATTTTTTTCATGAAGTGATTCCTTCTGTTTGATGTGGGATTTTACCTCTTTTTAAAAGCCAACATAGCATTAAAGAACTAAAATCTACTTTTCTATTATACCGTAATCATGCGATAAATCACACTTATTTCGCTTGCATTTCACTGGAAACGGAGGCCCTTGGGAAAGGCATTTTTCAAGGTCCTACCAACAATTTTGGCAAAGCCAAGTCCATTACCGTCAATGGTCACCTGATACCAGCCGTTGGGGTAGGAGGTTTCAAGCTGGATGGTGTTTCCTGCCGCATACTGGATGAACTGGTCCTGAGTGATGGAGACGACCTGCTTCACTTGACTCGGTTTGAGAGCTAATCCCAAAGCGTAAGACGGTTCGAAACGCTTGGTTTTAAAGGTCCCTAAATGCAATCCGTTACGAGCGATTTTTAATTTGCCAAGGTCTGGTAAATCATAAGGCAAGAGATAGAGCTGTTCTCCGAAGGTTTGCAAAAGTCCTTCTAATTCGACCTTGAGATGGGCTTTTGCAAATTCCTGCCACAGCTTGACTTGTTCTCTACTTAAATTTGATTTGCCAGACTTAACTTGTTTAGAAGTAACCGGTCGTGTATCTTGGAGTTTGGCAACAAACTGCCCCTCCCCTTTGAAACGATGGGGATACATGCGGGCCGTTTCTGGTAGGTCAATACCTCCGACCATCCCGTTAATTTTGGGAATATCTACCAAGGTCAGGTTGGGATAGGTCTCTAACAACCATTGAATCACTCCTTCGTTCTCCTCCGGTGACCAGGTGCAGGTTGAATAAATCAACTGACCACCTGGTGCCAACATGGTCAAAGCGTCCTCTAAAATTTCCTTCTGTAAGGTAGCGCATTCCGCAGGATAATCTTCATGCCAATACTGAACTGCATCCGGATCCTTACGGAACATCCCCTCTCCTGAGCAAGGGCCATCAAAGACAATAGTGTCAAAATAATCCGCAAAAACCTTGGCTAAGCGAGGGGCGGATTCATTGGTGACCACAACATTTGTTGCTCCAAAGCGCTCCACATTTTCTACTAAAATCTTACTGCGTTTGGTAGAGATTTCATTGGACACAAGCACACCTGTATTGTCGAGATAGGCTAGAAGTTGGGTTGTCTTGCCTCCGGGTGCTGCAGCTAGGTCTAGAACACGACTACCTTTTTGAGGCGCAGCAACTTGTGCCACCATCTGGGCAGCAGGTTCTTGAGAATAAACCAAACCTGTAACGTGATCTGAGGATTTCCCTAACACTTTGCCATAATGTCCCCAACGGCTTTCAGCAATAGGCTCAGGAAATTCCTTCTGACCTTCCTTGAGCGGATTGCTTCGAAAAGCTGATATTGCTTCTTCATCAAAACTGGCTAAAAATTCAGTAGCCTCATCCCCTAAAAGTGTCTGATATTTTTCGATAAATAATTCTGGTAAATACATGACTCTATTATACTATAAACTGAGGCTTGAAAACTAAAAAAGACGCTTGAATTAGCTTCTTAATGAATATAGGTTTGAATGATGCTCTTTTCCTCAGTTGGAAAGAACATAATCTCCTGTCTCGTCTGATAATCCGGTTGCTCCCCAGACAAGGTCAACACCTCATAACCTAAAGTTTGACCAATCACCGCTGCTGCCGCATAATCCCAAGGATAAACACATGAAGTATAGAGTATTGCCTTACCAGACATGACCCGTGACATACTGAGCCCCGCTGAACCATAGGTTCTACTTCCCAAGGTTTGAGCAGCTAAATCAGCTACGCCATGGCTGTTGCGGGCAAACATTCCGGCATTGCTAATGATAAGCGTCTCATTTAGAGGACGAGACTCGTAAGTCTCAAGCGGATTACCATTAAGCTGGGCCCGAAAATCAGGTCCACCTGAAAACAGCTGGTCATTTACCACATCATAAATGAGGCCAAATTTACCAACACCCTTCTCAAAATAAGACAGCATAACCACAAAATCTGATTTTTGAACAATAAAATTCGTCGTCCCATCAATGGGATCAATCACCCAAACACGGTCATCGGTGATACTCGCGTTGGTCTGACTCTCCTCAGCTAAAATTTTATCTTCAGGATAAACATCGAGAATTCGTGAAACCAAAAGGTCTTGAGTCTCTTTATCAAGACTTGTCACCAAGTCATCAAAGCGAGACTTGGTTTCAACAGTTACAGGCGCAAACATCCGGCTGAGAATAAACTTCCCAGCTTCTTTGATGATTTTCTTGCCAAATGCAAATTTATTTTCCAAGAGATATGGTCCCCTTTCCTTTAGCTCTAGCGGCTTGTACAGCACGATAGGTCGAGTAACCACTGGATTGTTCAAATTCACGGTCAATCTGCTTTTCCTGAGCTTTGCTTTTCACAACCTGCTTGAAGGCCTTATAAGAATCAAGGAGTTTATCAACATCAACCTTGGATTCGTAAGCGTCTTCAACACGGTTTAAAAAAGAAAGCACTGAAGAAAGGTCGTCAGTGCTCCAAGTGGAATCCAGTGGGTAGGCATAATTTTTAGTCATTTTTTCCCTCAATCTCCGCTCGAATCGTAGCTTGTCGCAGTTCGTGCTTGCGGTATCCACGAGGAAGAAAGGCACGAATCTCATCTTCATTAAAACCAATCTGCATACGCTTCTTATCTAAAATTATAGGGCGTCTTAAGAGACTTGGATTTTCAGCGATGAGATTAATAAGAGAAGATATAGATAACTCTTCAACATCTACTTCTAATTTTTGGAATACCTTGGAACGAGTAGAAATGATATCTTCGGTGCCATTTTCTGTAAAAGAAAGGATATCCATCAATTCTTGGGGCGTTAAAGGACTGGTAATAATATTATGCTCTTGGAACTCAACTTCGTGTTTTTGTAACCAAGCTCTGGCCTTGCGACAACTAGTGCAACTTGGCGATAAAAATAAGGTAATCATACTAAGCCCTTTCTAATAATTCTACTCTATCTTACTATTATACAAGATAATTTTAAGATTTACTAGACCTTTTTCCAAGAAAGTGCAACTTTTTCATCGTTTTCTAAGGCATTTATTAGTTCATCAATGCCAGAAAATTTAACCATATCTCGGATTTTATCTAACCATACAATCTCAATAAAATTGCCATAGATATCTTGGTCAAAATCAAAAATATGGGTTTCTACTCGTAAGTCTTGACCATCAAAGGTTACATTCTTCCCAACGCTTGTCATGGCTCGGTAGGCTCTGCCATTGACAATCGCCTCAGTCACATAAACACCATCAGATGGCAGATGCAAGCGGTCTAAAATCGCCAAATTGGCGGTAGGATAACCGATTGTACGCCCTCTAGCATCTCCGTGAACAACCATACCTCGCGTGGTAAAATCATAGCCAAGTAATTGATTAACCAAAACAATATTACCGTTAGCAAGGGCACGCCGAATACGAGTTGAACTTACCTTCTCTTCATCAATCTGAAATTCTGGCATGGTAATAACCTGACCATCAAACAAGTCCTCCAAATCGTCTGCAGTCTTCCGATCACAACCAAAGTGGTAATCAAAGCCAACCACGATAAAGTCGGCTTTAAGTCTACCGACATAATTCTCTATGAAGGCTTTAGAATCTTGATGGGCAAATTCACTGGTAAAATCCATCAAATAAAGCTGATCAACCCCATATTCCTCAAATTTTTCCAAGCGTTTTTGGGGACTCATTAAATGCAGTAAAAAATCTGGTGTGAATTTTTTAAAGGCTAGCCCTGGTGCCTCATGATAGGTTAAGACAGCAACCTCAAGTCCATGAGCGTCAGCTACCTCACGTGCCTGATCAAAAAGGGTTTTGTGGCCCAGATGCAGGGCATCAAAATAGCCAAGGACCAGAACTGTACCTTTCCCTTGCTTAATATCATGATAATCTTTAATAATCTGTGTGTTCATTACATCAATACTTTTCTAGGTTTATAGAGTCCTTCTCTTTGTTCCAGAATAGCAATCAGCTTGCCCCCCGAAAATCCAGCTAGGAGCTCTGCTGTTTCAGCGAGTACAACTCTACGGCCAAAGCCAACTTCTGCTACTTGCTCTTGGGTCAATTCGACTACTGGCAAATCTCCGATTCCTGCTTCAATCGGCAAGAGGAAACTAAAGTCCTCAGCTGCCACCTTGTCAGCAATTTCCTCCAGTGTCAGGGCCGTGTCCATTGTCAGTCCAGCTGATGCCGTTCGCACTAGGCGCGACATGTGACTAGCCAGGCCAAGCTTGACTCCCGCATCGACTGATAAGGTCCGCACATAGGTTCCCTTGCTACATCTGACCTTAAAATTAAAACGCACGCAATCCTTTTCCCTGACTAGCTCGCTCGTCCGCTCAAAGCTGTAGATAGTCACCTGGCGGATGGGACGCTCAACAACTTCTCCTGCACGCGCATATTCATAGAGCTTGCGGCCATTAACCTTAACAGCTGAATACATGGGCGGGACCTGGGTAATCTCACCGACAAAACTAGCAAGCACAGCATCGATAGCTTCTTCAGACAAGTCTACTGGCACTGGCGTCGTCTCTACGACTTCACCAGAAGCATCCTCCGTCGTTGTCGAAAAGCCTAGAGTGATTTCTCCCTCGTAGGTCTTGCCCTCCTCCTGCATGTACTCAATGAGGCGGGTGGCCTTGCCAACAGCGATAGGGAGAACGCCTGTCACATCCGGATCTAGCGTCCCACCATGGCCGATTTTCTTTTCTTGTAAGATTTTGCGGAGTTTAAACACCACGTCATGGCTGCTCATGCCAGCCGCTTTTTTTACATTGATAATTCCCGAAAGCATATGACGATTATACCACAAAAGACAGAAAAACGGGCGCTCTGGCACACCCGTTTTCTATGGAATCACCCTTAAATATCCCGATTAAAGTCGCTATCGATATCCCGGTAGGGTTGAATGTTTTGGACGTATTCCAAGACGCCCTGAAACTCTCCTGCCTCGTCCCAGACACCCTTGTAGGTCACATGGACAAACTGGTTGTCAAACTTGGGCGATTTGAACCACATAGTGACCTCTTGGCGCTGGCCAGTCCGTAAGAGTTCAAAGATGGCCTTGACCTTGTCCAAGACTTTGGGCGGATGGCAGAGCTCCACATGGCGGCCAACCTGGCTAGGCGTCCGCTTGAAAATCATCTCCTCAGCTGGTGAATGGTTGTTATAGAACTGGAAGATATCGTCCTTGTTGACAAAGGTAATCTCCATGGGCAGGTGGTCCAAGATGAGATTGGCCTGGTTAAGGGAAAGATAGCCATGGGTCATCTCCTGCGGTGTATCTCGGTTGATGGGCTGGCTTTTCTCTTTCGGGGTAAAGGTAATAGTGAATTGGCCTTCTGGCGTTTCGATGACTTGTTGGTTGCCCGCTAGAGTTACCGTCTCAGTAACTGGCTCTTCTGACGCTTCTTCCGTCACAAAGGACTTGCGTTCTGGAATCCATTCCTGGGTCGGCTTGATGATGGCGTAGCCGTAGGCATCTGACTCAGCCGCAATGGCCAACCAGTCGTCCTGGGTAAAGCTCTCCAGCAAAATCATAAGCAAGATGGCCTCTTCCTTAAAGATCATCTCCTCAAATTCCTTAGCGAAGGCCTCGAAATCCTGACTGAGCTGGGCAATTCCTGCCTGGTCCAGAGTAGCTAGGCTCTTACTAGCCACTTTAAAGAGGCCACGGATATCATCATCTACTCCCCACATGACCTTGGGCGGTGCATCATGGCCATAGCGTTCCATGATAGGGAAAAAGAGCTTTTCCTTTCGGGTATAGTGGTTATCAAATTGCCCCAGGAGGGAGAACTGCAGCTCCAAGCCCTTTTTCATGTCCGGCAAGAACTCCGCATTTTCAGGTTTGCTATAGTTGTCGATAATCCGACGAATCCGCAAAATAGCAGAGTGCAGGGCCAGGTTCTCATGCTTAAAGACATAGACCGGATGTCCTTCCTGCTCGGCATCAGGCACATCAACATCCTCAATAACGCCCTTAAAGAGATTGGCATGGACATTGCATAGACTCATGATGTCTTCAAAGGTGATGCCTGTGTCCGAACTCATGAGCTCGTGCTCCATCATGGCGATTTCAATGGCGGAAACACCCTTAAAATGGGTGTTGAAATCCTCCTGGACAGACTCGGGACTAGCCCCCTGGTGCAGCCGCAAGAGAATGGACTTTAGCATGTCAATCCGTTCAGTCATCATCGCCGTCTCCTATCACTTCGTAGCCATTGAACTCCAATGTCTGCTTGATTTTCTCCAGAGGAATCTTAGTCAGTTTGGATCCCGCATGAAGCGAGGTGACCTTACCAACGGTATTGAGCATGGCAGGATTGGCCAGCGGTTTAAAGCCCAACTCTACCAGCACCTCCTTAAGCTCTGGGTGCTCTGCAATTGTCTCAGCAACAGGTTTACGTAGGTCAATGGTGTTGTTCATGGGGAGTCCTTTCTATGGCGAAAGCAGTTTCTTAGTCCTTCAGACTATCAAACTTAGCCTTCATGGTCGGGTTATTGCGGGTCAGTTTTTTGACGGAAACATCATCCAGCTTGTTATTTGCCAGACGGAGCTGGTTTTCACTGGTGGTCAGGAATTTCTTGACCTCTTCCATCCGCTTGATGGCCTTGTCAATCTCGTCGATAGCCTTACCAAAGTTGGTGCTAGCTGACGTGTAATTCTTAGCAAAGGCCGTCTTAAAGGCATTGAGGTCATCTTCAAAGTGGGTGATGTCGATATTTTGTTCCTTGATGAGAGCCAGTTCCTGCTTGTACTGCAGGCTGTTGAGCGCAGCATTGCGCAAAAGCCCAATCAGCTGGATGAAGAACTGAGGTCGGACCACGTACATCTTCTCGTACTCGTGGCTAACGTCGACGATACCTGTATTGTAGTAATCATTATCAGCTTCTAGCATGGTCACCAGGACAGCGTACTCGCAGTTCTTTTCCTTGCGGTCCTTGTCCAACTCCTTGAAAAAGTCAGCGTTTTTGTGCTTGGTCTTGGTCGTGTCGGCTTCGTTTTTCATCTCAAACATGATAGAGAGGAATTCGACGCCATTTTCATCTGCCTCCCGGAAGATGAAGTCGCCCTTAGAGCCACTACTAGAAACGGCATTGTCCTTGCCAAAGCTGGCGCGTGGAAAGGCATAGCTGCGGACCTTGTTGAACTCGGTCTCAGCGTAGATTTCCAGACTTTCACCGATGGCCTTAGTCGACTGCTGGGCCTTGAAGTTCTTGTAGAACTCGACCTGCTCGTTGGCTGCCTTGAGCTGGGCTTCGTAGTCACTGCGGACAGCAGACAGGGCCAACTCCCGCTCTTTTTCCAGCAGGAGCAGTTCATTTTTAGCGGTATCCCGCTCTTTTTCGACCAAGGTCAAGCTGCGTTGAAGTTCATTTTCATGTTCCAGGCGAAGCTGTTGGAGTTGGCTAGATAACTCGACCAATTCTCTGTCCTTGGCGGCAATCTGCTCTGCTAAGGCTTGTTGGGTGTCCTTGACAACCAGCTCCTTTTGCGCATCAAAGGCTGCAATCTCTGCCTGCAAAGACACGATTAGGCTGTCTTTCTCACTGAGGGCTTGTTGTTGGTTGTTTTTAGCCCGCTCTTCCACCAGGGCAACTTCTCGCTCCAAGCGGTCATGGATTTCTTTTTCAAACTCGACGGATCGGACCTGGCTCAACAACTCGCTGTACTCAGTCTCATTGACCTGAAACACGGTTTGGCAATGGGGGCACTTAATATGGTTCATAGAATTCTCTCTCCAAATTTTCTTAGTCTCATTATATCATTTTTAATCAACAATAGCTGAGCTTTACAAAAAAGAAGGCTTTTGCCTTCTCACTAATCTCTTAATCTTTATATAAGCTGTAAAAATCCACCTTGAGCTGAATGAAACGTTTCATATCATTCAACAGTTGAAAGAGGATGGCACGATTTTCAAATTCCTCCCGCGTCTTAGGGAGCTCACGTTGGCGAAAGGTTTCTACAAAGGCATCAATTTCGTCCATCTGCTTCAATCCTGAATTGGCTTGACTCAGTTGACTTGCTACCTCTTGAAAGAGTTGAGCCAATATAGTAGCCTCTGCCGTTTGTAAATCCAAGCCCTGCACGGTCTGAGCCATCTGCCTAAGAAGCCGATTTTGGTTAGACCGCATTTCAAAATAATGGACCTGATAATTAGTTTGCTGAAAAACTTGATTATGGCGGTCCCGATAAACAACCTTTAAAGCTCGCGACAAGACTTGATCAAGCTCTTCAATTAACTGAGCTTCATTAGTGCCATCACCTTTGAGTAAAAATTCTTGGAATTTAAGTAAGATAGCTTTGAGCTGTTGCTCCACTCTAACATGATAGGATTGAATAGTAGTTTCTTGGGAGGGCATGTAGCTGTTAAATAGCAGAGCAACACCTGCTCCGATGACAAATAAGGCTAGTTCGTTGACCAACCATGTCCAGCTCAGCGATTGTTCCAAAAAGATATGGGTCACAAGGACGGTACTGGGGGCTATTCCAACCTCCAACTCCCAATGATAAGCCAAAGGCACATAAAGAGCCATATAAATTCCAATTGTCCATAAATTAAAACCAACAAGCGTAAAACTAAGCCAACCTATCGCCAAGGCTAGTATGGTCGACAATAAGCGTTGACCAGCAACCTTGAAAGAGGTGTGTCTAGTATCCAGCAAACTCAAAATGGCGATTATTCCAGCTGAAGTTCCATAGGCAAGTCCAAGTTGGTCAGCCACCCAAATCGCCAATACCGTCGCTAAACTTAATTTAATCGTCCGTTGTAAGACAGACATTCGCTACTCCTCTACTTAGATTTCAGAAGATATTTGCTGACAACTTTTTGACCGAGAAATCCGCCAAGCGTCGCACCAATAAGAATGGTTACGGTGAGAAAACTCACATTAGCTAGCTTGAAATCCAACATAACCTTGTTAACATAACCCAAGTCCTTACCACGCTCCAAAAGTTGCTGGATATAGGCTTCACGCGCAAACCACATGAGAATAATCGGCCCCAAATTCCCGAAGGAAAAAACGATGTAGGATAAAAGATTACGAGTCTTATCATTGTAGTTTCCAGACTTAGCAAATAGGTCTGCTAAAATTCCGCAGAGAACATTGGGGACAAAGGCTAAGACAAAGTGGCCTGACAGGAAGAAAAAGCTAGCGATAAAGATGCCTACAAATGTGATAGATCCAAAACGTCTAGTCTTTTCTACTAGGCCCATATAGGCTGTTCCAGCGACCAAGCCAGTGAAGGCAGGCGCCATAATCATATTGCCAGAACGGATGAAAATCACTTCAAGTAATGTTCCTAGTGCTAGGGAAACATAGTAAAACAGAGTAAACTTAAAAGTTGTCCAATAAAAATATAATGGTTTTGCCATGTTGTCTCCAATAGCTATTCATGTTCTACTTTAAAATGGGCAAAAAGATTAAGAATCTTTGCTGCAATCGCTGTTTCATAGGACCCAGTCAACAAAATCTGTTCATCAGCGTACTTAGTTAAAGGTTTATAATCGCCAACTTGGACAGCATAGAGGGCATCCTTGAAGAGTTGTTTGTCATTTTTGTCATTGCCAAAAGTAACAAAATCTTCCCCAATCAATTCTTCAACAGTAGTTGCCTTATTGGTCTCGTAAGGATTGATGTAAAGGCATTTTTCATGAGCATGATAGGACACGCCAAGTTGCCCCAGGCTCTCCAAGTCATCACAAATATCTTCAACCAGTTCTTCGTAGTCTCCAAGGTAGATGACCAACTTAATCGGATTTGTCAATTGTGACACAGGAATCTGCTCTGCTATTTTCAAGGGGTCAACCGTGCTAATAAAGGGCATCTTATGCGAGATCTCTGTCGCATAGTTAAAGGTATCGTCCACAAAGAAAGGCAGGTTGTACTGGCGACACCAAGACAGGGCTGTATGAAAAGCTTGTTCCTGCAAATGGCGAGCAAAAATAACATGCCCATTTTGATAGGCCAGACCCCCATTAAGAGCAATGACCAAATTGTTCTTAAGGCTCTCTCCAAGGACTCCAACACAGTCACGGTATGACCGAGCTGATGCAAAGACAACCTCATGGCCATAGTTAGCAGCCTGGTTTAAAACAGCTAAAATTTCCTCGTGCAAATGATGTCCGTCGAAACACAAGGTCCCGTCTAAATCAAATACAAATTTCATGACCCAACCTCCAAATCTCTTTAAAGTTCTGTTGTTTTGCCTTTATTATACCAAAAATGACTACGCTTGCGTAGTCATTCTATGTAATCTGATTGATTTTCTAGTCAGCAGGAACATAAGCTACCGCCCGAACAGGTGAACCAGTTGCATGGTCCCAATTCGGATAGGCGATTGAGATAAAGCTACCAGTAGCTGGAACTTGATCAAGGTTAGCAAGCACTTCAACCTGATAAATCCCTTGTTCCAATAGATAATACTCTTCCACCAGGGCACCCTTGTTTTCAGCAGCTTGAGCTCCACTGTCAGTATCCAATGTCTCATGACCAACTGCTTTTACCTTTCGATCATGAATGAGGTATTCTAAAGCATCATGGGCCCAACCTGGGGTCTGTTGGACACCATTGGTATCAAGGTTACGGAAGGCATCTTGATTTGGCCATCGTTTGTGCCAGTCTGAGCGAAAAGCGACAAAGGCTCCTTCTTGAATAGGACCATTGGCCTCTTCAAATTCCAAAACATCTGCCTTAGTCAAACGATAGTTTGGATCCGTAGTAACTGCTTCTGACTTGTCAATAACATAGAGGGGTAAAAGCAAATCTTCCAAGGGAATCTCATCTAGCCAAGCCGCCCCTTCAACAAAATGGTTAGGAGCATCGATGTGGGTCCCATATTGCCCAACTACAGTAAACTGTTGCACGTGGAAACCATCTTTTAAGGTGAAAATATCTTTCTTCTCTAAACTCGGTAGAGCTGGAAAGTGTGGACTGTTTTCATTGATTTTATGGCTGAGGTTGACTAATTTAGCAGCTTTAAGCGCTTGGTAAGCTTGTGTGAGTGACATAGACATTCTCCTTTTGTAAGTTCATGATACTATTATAGACAAACTAGCCCTAACTGACTAATACTTATTTCCACTAACTAGTCTTAGTTTAAAACTATAAGAAGAATTCCTTGGTATTCCAAAAACACAATTAGACATTAGCAAATTTTCTTGGCCACTTGCTTATACGCTACCAACATTAAACATTTGGTCGTTAAGTTTCCTAGCCTAACTCTCTTATGTCTGTGTTAACCTGCCTTATTTATTGAGATTTTGAATGAGTAGTAATTCACCTCAGCGAACCTTAGACCGTTTAAATTTTAAGGAACAATTACCCAATCTATATGAAAACGGCTCTATAATAAGCCTGAAGCACCTTGTCAAATAGACGGGAACTTCAAGCTATTTTACTTATGTTAATTCATTAAAATCCCAGACTTGGTCTACCCAGCCTTCGTAGAAATCTGGTTCATGACAGACCATAAGAATGGAACCCTTGTAAGCTTGGAGAGCCCGCTTGAGTTCGTCCTTAGCGTCCACATCCAAGTGGTTGGTTGGCTCGTCCAGCACCAGAACATTGTTTTCCCGGTTCATAAGGAGACAGAAACGGACCTTTGCCTGCTCTCCACCAGAGAGGACCTGAATCTGGCTCTCAATATGCTTAGTGGTCAAACCACAGCGGGCCAGAGCAGCACGGATTTCGGCCTGGTTAAGGGCCGGAAAAGCATCCCAAACGGCCTCAAGCGGTGTCTGGCGATTCCCTCCAGGCACTTCCTGAGCAAAATAGCCAATCTCTAAGAACTCCCCACGCTCGACTTGCCCAGACAGGGCGGGAATTTCACCAAGGAGGCTCTTGAGAAGGGTGGATTTTCCGATACCGTTGGCCCCGACGATGGCAATCTTCTGGTTGCGTTCAAAGGTCAGATTGAGCGGTGTCCGGTTGAGGACGCGGTCATAACCAATCTCCAAATCTGTCGTTTGGAAGATAAAGCGGCTCGGTGTCCGAGCAGACTTGAAGTCGAAACTTGGTTTTGGCTTTTCAGCTTGGAGCTCGATGATGTCCATCTTGTCCAATTTCTTCTGACGGGACATGGCCATATTCCGCGTCGCCACACGGGCCTTGTTGCGGTTGACAAAGTCTTGCAGGTCCGCAATTTCCTTCTGCTGACGCTCGTAGGCAGCCTCCAGCTGGGCCCGTTTCATAGCATGGACTTCTTGGAATTGGTAATAATCGCCAGTATAGCGCGTCAACTCTTGATTTTCCACGTGGTAGACGATATTGATCACATCATTTAAGAATGGAATATCATGGGAAATAAGGACGAAGGCATTCTCGTAGTTTTGCAGGTAGCGTTTGAGCCAGTCGATGTGCTCAGCATCTAGATAGTTGGTCGGCTCGTCCAGGAGCAAGATGTCTGGCTTCTCTAGCAAGAGCTTGGCCAGCAAAATCTTGGTCCGTTGACCACCAGAGAGCTCGGTCACGTCGCTATCCATGCCATAATCCATGACTCCAAGGGCACGCGCTACCTCGTCAATCTTCGCATCCAAGGTATAGAAATCTCGGGACTCCAAACGGTCCTGAAGCTCTCCTACTTCCTCCATTAGGGCGTCCAGGTCTGCTCCTTCATCAGCCATAGACATGTAGATATCATTGATCCGAGCTTCTGTTTTAAAGAGCTCGTCAAAGGCTGTCCGCAAAACATCACGGACCGTCTGGCCTTTTTCCAACTTGGCATGTTGGTCCAGGTAACCTGCAGTCACATATCGGGACCACTCGACCTTACCTTCGTCAGGTAGCATTTGGCCCGTCACGATGGACATGAAGGTCGATTTCCCTTCCCCATTGGCCCCGACAAGACCGATATGCTCACCCTTCAATAATCGGAAGGATACATTCTCAAAAATCGCTCGGTCACCAAAGCCGTGACTGAGGTTCTTAACTTCTAAAATTGACATGATAACACTTTCTTTTCTTGAACTTTATGGCAGAGCAGACTTTCTGATTGGCTCAACCACAACTTTAAACATTATACCATAGAAAAAGCGGACTGCACCTATCTTTCTCTTCAACATAGAAGAAATCGTGCAGCTCCGCTATTAATTAGAAAAACCATAAAACAGACCCGAAGGTCAGGCCTAAGACATAGCCCACTGCTACATCTTTGGGATAATGGACGCCACCGACTACCCGAACGATTCCTAAGATTGCTGCTACTAAAAGAGCAAGGATACCAAATACTGGCGAAACCCGGAAGAAGCACATGGCAATTATGGTGGCTGAAAAGACGTGACGACTGGGCATGGACTGTCCCTTTGTATTCTTGGCAATCAATGGCTTGATGGGCCAAGTTTCATAGGGACGGGGTTGGTTGATTTTCCGTCTGATTATGGTCACTAGAACAAAACTTATAGCTGGAATCAACACATAGGGTGCCACTTCTTTCAAACTCTCAACCATACCATCTTTTAGCCAGCCTTGCCAAATAAGACCTAGCAAAAACAAGGGATAGAGGAGATATAGGCCGTAGGTTATGACCTTGTTAAGCAAAATAAGATACCCTACACTTTTTGGTGACTGTCTCAACCACTTGGTTAATTTCCGATAAAATAGACCGTAATCTTTCATATTACCCTCCTAACTGCCAGGACTTGCCTGGTAAACCTTCTTACCAATTACAAGGGAATGGGGCTTTTCAAATTCTCTGTCTAAATAAGCCTGGTAAGTTCCTGGAGCGATAAAGCCTTTTGGCGACAGTATAGCTGTTCCTGCACTTCCCAAAACAGAATCCACCAGCAGAACACAGTTAGTTGACAAAACGAAATAAGACTTAAATTTAGAAGATTTGAACTTAAAAAACTGACCGCCAATGGCCGATTGAAGCTGATAGGCATAGATTGGTTGAGGATTTCCATCCTTGTCCTTACTGAGTAAATCAGCAGATGGCTGCCAAGTATAAGTCCATTCTTCAATTTCTCTGATTTTCTGCTCAACTGCTGTCTTTTGTTCCTCAGATAGGACCAGATCATATGCCAGAAGATTCAGACCATCTTGGTTGCAAAAGCGGATGTACTCTTCCTTCTTAGCCGTAAAGAGGACACCATCTCCCATAGCCCCAAAGAGATGTTCAGAAGAGGGATCATAAGATCCAAATCCATAAACCTTGTCTCGATAAGCAAAGTCCAGATGCCCAACAGCATGAACGCCATCCTGGGCGACATGAACAAAGACCGTCATATCCGAAGCTCCGCTATTTTCCTTAACAATATCGTATGCCTCAGATGCTGTCTCCTCCGAGTTTTCCAAGAGAAAGGCATTGATTTTGTTCAAAGTTCCTAGAGGAATGAGAGCCGCAACTGCCAAGGGCAAGGGCACACGCACACGCCGCTTAAGGCTATTCTTGCCTAACTCCTTCTCAAAGAAGAGACCGTCACGCAGATTAGAAAGCCCATAAAAAATCAAGTACAGACCCAAATACAAAAACTGAAAATTGGCATTAGCGTTAGAGGCCAGCAAGGTTGAAAATCCTAAAATCGCCAACCAAATCCCATCTATCAACAAGCGCATTCGAGGCCGAATACTATCCTTAACATAGAGGGCATAGGTGATAAGATTGATAGCAGCTGAAAAAATCTGGTAGACAGCCATCAAAAGACCGAAGAGATAAAGCGGCACATCTGTGACCATATCCGTTCCTGCCAACCACAAAAGGAAGGCCAGCTTAAGAATACTCACCACAATCGGCTCCTGTGACGGAATTTTCTTAAACACTCGTAACAGCATGTCTATGCCACCTAAAGCTAGGAGACCATATACAAATAATTTAATCAGGATGGTTGGAAGCTTGACTCCAGTGAAGACTAAAATCAACCCTAATAAGGTCAACAAAATCCCTTGAAAGACTAATTTCTTTCCGGTAAGTCCCAGTTCTGATAGTTTTTTCATAGATACCTCGCACGATTTCTTATACTACTATACACTTTTTCAGCAAACATGTCACATGATGTTGAATTCAAGTATCTCAGTTTAAATATTCTAAACAAGCCAAGCTCATATCGCGTATCACCTGTCTAATATTAAAAAAGAGCTAGAGGCTATAAAGCTCCTAACTCCTAAAAGTCTCTTAGTTTCCTTTGACTTCATCGGTTGCGATGTCTTCTCCAAACCACTTATCAGAAATTTCTTGGAATTTCCCTGTTTCATAGAGTTTTGTGAAAGCTTTGTTGATGTTTTCCACCAAGGTCTTATCTGCCAAACGAGCACCCGCAGCAAAGTTTTCACCGTCAAATTCACTTTCGATAATGTTGTAGTTATCCAACTCCTTCTCTTGAGCTAGATAATAATTTGCATAGACACGGTCAACCAAGAGCCCGTCAATGCGGTCTGTCTTAAGATCTGTAAAGGCAAGGGTAAAGGTCTCGTAAAGCGTTGCCTCGTTGTTTGCAACAATATCTTTGAGAACAGTTGGATTAGCTTCAAAAGTTTCGTAACCTGCAGAACCAGACTGAGCACCTAAAACCTTATCCTTCATTCCTGCAAAGCTAGTAATGTCAGAGGATTTTTTGGTAATCAAAACTTGCTCATTTTTCATATAAGGATTGGTGAAAAGAACTTTTTCCTGACGTTCTGATGTGATAGAATAACCATTCCAAATGAGGTCAATAGTTCCATTTTCCAATTCCTGTTCTTTTAAATCCCAAGAAATTGGTTGCCAGTTCACGGTAATACCATATTCTTCAAAGACTGCATTAGCAAGGTCAATATCAAACCCTTCATAGTCACCGGACTTATTTTCAAAGCCCATCGGTACGAAGGTATTGTCAAATCCAATCGTTACGGACTTATTTTCAACATAAGTATCCCATTGATCTGTTTGAGTGGCTTTCGAATCTGTTTTTGAGGCTGAAGAACCACAAGCAGCTAAAGCAAGTGATGAAACGAGAGTCAAGGCACCTAAAACTAATTTTTTCATAAATAACTCCTTTTATTTTATATCAAAACCAGATTATTTTGGATTGATTTTTAAGATAGTATCTGAAATATTCTCAGCAAATTCCAAATCATGGGTAACGATAATCTGAGTCACTCCACTCTCACGATTTTGTAGAATAAGCTTTTCAACTTCCTGACGAAGATTAGGATCCAATGCCGAAGTCGGTTCGTCATACCCAATAATATCAGGATCAATCATCATGGCTCGAGCCAAGGCAACGCGTTGCTTTTGCCCTCCTGATAATGAGTAAGGATAGGCCTGTCCATGTTCGCCCAAACCAAGTCTTTGTAAAAGTTCTTTTGCCTTAGCTACGGCAGTTTCTTTTGACATCCCCATAGTCTTGATAGGAGAAAGAGTCAGATTATCCATCACAGACAAATGTGGAAAAAGCTGAAAATCTTGAAATACAAAGCCGAGGATATTTAATTGTTCGAGGTGATCGATTGCAACAGATTTTCCATTGTAAATAATTTTACCAGAATCGATGCTTTCAAGTCCAGCTAGCATTCGAAGTAAAGTAGTTTTTCCACCACCAGATGGACCGACCAGAGAAAGAATTTTTCCTTCTGGGATTTCTAAATTGAAGTCTTTGAAAATTTGCTTGTCTCCAAAGCGTTTCGAAATATGTTTTAATTCTAGCATGGAGACCTCCTAACGATAATAATTAAAGTATTTTTCCACACGTTTAGATAGTACTGTAACAATTCCAACAAGGAAAAGATAGATACCTCCCGCATAGAACATCGGAATCAAAGTTGCATCACGGTTTGCCGCTGTTTTACTGGCCAGTAAGAGATCACCTATTCCTAAAACGTGAATCAAGGAAGAATCTTTAACCAAAGTAATTACCTCATTGAATACGCTTGGTAATACTACCTTAACAACCTGAGGTAAAACAATATAGCGAATCGTTTGGAAAGGCGTTAATTTGAGAACCTTAGCAGCCTCATATTGACCTTTCGGAATAGAAGCAATTCCTCCTCGAAAAATTTCAGCAAAGTATGCAGCGTAATTAATGGTAAACGCTAGGATTGCAGATGGCATACGGTCCATTACAATACCAACTTCTGGTAAAACATAGTAAATAAAGATTAACTGCAAAAGCAAGGGTGTTCCTCGCATAATCCAAATATAGATATTTAAGAGCCACTTTAAAGGTTTAAAGTTAATCTGCATCAAGAAGGCTACTACAATACCCAGCGGGATCGATAGAATTAATACGATAAAGAAGACCTGCAAGGTCACAAGCGTACCGCTCCACAAGCTAGGTAAAACTTCACTAAAGTAGGACATAGTTCCTCCCAAAATTATAGTTTAACCATTATACCATAGAAACCTTTATTAGTAAATAAAACTGAAATTATATCAAGTAAAAATAGTGTTTTTGATATATTCAGAAAAATCACTATATTTTTCTCATCAATTCTCTTTTCCACAACTATTTGAGCTAATCAAAAAAAGCTGAACTTAGTCTAAAACCAAACTCTTGGATTGACTTTAGTTAAGTTCAACTTTTCAAATGATTAAAAATTTGGACATTCAAAGCTACTAAGAATTTCTCCTAAAATCCAGAAGAATATTAGTTAGCGTTATCCAAAGCTTGGGCAGCTGTAATAATAGCAAGCTTGTAAACATCATCTGCACTACAACCACGAGATAAGTCATTTACAGGCTTGTTGAGACCTTGTAAGATTGGGCCAATTGCATCAAACATCCCCAAACGTTGTGCGATTTTATATCCAATATTTCCAGATTGCAAATCAGGGAATACGAAAACATTCGCGTATCCTGCTACTGGACTACCAGGTGCTTTAAGCTGACCTGTTGCTGGAACAAAGGCTGCATCAAATTGCAATTCACCATCAATCAAAAGATCAGGATTTAAAGCTTTAGCTAATTCTGTCGCCTCTGAAACTTTAGTGGCTTGAGGAGCATTAGCAGATCCTTTTGTAGAGAAACTAAGCATTGCAACTTTTGGATCAATATCAAAAATCTTTGCCGTTTCAGCTGTATTTACTGCAATCTCAGCTAATTCTTGAGCATTCGGATCAATATTGATCGCACAATCCGCAAAGACATAACGCTCTTCAGTATTTTCACGGTTCATCAGAAAAACACCTGAAGTCCGAGAAACACCTGGTTTGGTTTTGATAATTTGTAGGGCTGGACGAACTGTATCAGCTGTCGAATGGATCGCACCAGAAACCATACCAGCAGCGAGTCCCATCTGAACCAACATCACTCCGAAATAGTTAACATCACGAAGCATCTGATCAGCTTGTGCTTCATCTACTTTACCTTTACGCAAACGAACAAACTCTGCTTTCATTTCTTCAAAGCCTTCATATTCATTTGGGTTGAGAACAGTGATTCCTGGATCTGTAAAGCCAAACTCAGTTAAAAGATTACTAACTTCTTCAGGAACTCCAAGAATAATAGGCTCAGCCAAGCCTTCAAATTTCAAACGCGCAGCCGCACGTACCACTCGTTCATCATTCCCCTCAGGAAAGACAATTTTCACATTTTTTCCAGCAACTTTGCTTCGCAAACTACCAATTAAACTACGGATCATTTCAGAATTACCTTCTCTTCTAATAATTTTTTTCCAAATCAAGGATAACGCTTTCCATGTCAGATGTCAAGGAACTTTGTAAATTCATAACCTTTTTAGTAAAAGGGTGTGTAAAGGTCAGAGAGTGACAATGTAATGCTTGTCGTTCTATCCCATAGTCCATAGAACCACCGTACAAATCATCACCCAGCAGAGGCTGACCGATGTGGGAAAAATGGACTCGAATCTGATGGGTCCGTCCTGTATGGAGTTTTATATCTACCAATTTAACCGAACCATACTGGGCCTTAAGCCAATAAGAGGTATGGGCATACTTGCCATCAGGACCAACACAGCGGGTGATGATACTGGCATCATTACGGGCAATTGGTGCGATAATGTCACCTTGCTCCTCCAAATCAGCCTCACCAGCAACTAGAGCATAGTACCGTTTCTCAATAGTCTTGCTCTGCAATTGCTTATCCATCCGAGCATGAGCATAACCATGTTTGGCAAAAAGCATGAGACCACTCGTATCCTTATCCAATCTAGTCACAATATGAATCTGCTGGTTGGGATAATCTTGATCAATATAATACTGCTTGACGAAATTAGCCATGGTATTAGAGTGAATCTTACTCGGTATAGAGGCAACACCGTAAGGCTTATCAATTACCAAAAAATGATCATCTTCGTAAACAATATTAAGGTCAGACCGCACAGGTTCCAAGGTCCCAAAACCACGCTCATCTGGGATATCAATGGCCACCACATCACCAACATCCAGGAGATAGATGGCATTTTCTTCGCGTCCATTAACCCAAATATTTCCACCCGAAAACTTGACCTTGGCCAATAAGCCTTTGGAAACCTCGTGCTCTTTTAAAAGAGTCTTTACCTTAACACGACGGTCAGCCACAAACTCGAACCTCATACGTCATCACCGATAAAGGCGTCTTTTACCCTCTGCCAGAAACTCGTGTGCCAAGGCGTCGCCATAAAATTAATCTTGCGGTCACTCAGCTGGTAGGTCACTTGCTCCACATTGCGGAAGTGGTAGGTTTTATTATCCACATTGATTACATATGAACCAGTCCTGCGTGGCAGAAGCTCAATTTTATCTTTACTAGGAATAATCATAGATGAGCCAACCGTGCGAAAGACACGGTTATTGAGACTGGCGATTTCGGTCAATTGCAGAGCTTCAAAACTTGGATGGAGAATAGCCCCACCCAGTGACTTGTTATAGGCTGTCGAACCTGTCGGAGTCGCCACCAGAAGCCCATCCCCACGAAAACGTTCCATCCGAATCTTATTGACCACTACATCTGCCACCATGGTCTTTTCAATCCGCTTAATGGTCACTTCATTGAGTGCTGTCGCTGTAAATTCACGACCATCTACCAGATTAACCTTGACATCTAAAATCGGGTAAGAAATTTTCTCCCCCTTGTCAGCACGGAGATTCTTAAGAAATTCATCCACTTGGTTATCCAGGTAATCAGTGTAAAATCCAAGGTGACCAGTGTGAATTCCTACAAACCGCACTCGATTCAATTCATTTTCATAAGCGTGAAAAGCAGAGAGTAGCATCCCGTCACCCCCGATTGAAATCACAATATCTGGATTTTTCTTGGTCAGGTAAAAAGCCTCATCATCACGCAAGACAGAAAATAGCTTATTGGCTACTTTTTTACTTTGAAACTTTCCATTAGCAATGATAGCTACCTTAGTGACTTTATTTTTATCGGTAAAATTCGTCTGCGTCATCACTGTTCCCCACTCCGTCACTTAATTTTCTGCTTTGTGGATCAAACAAGAGCTGGGCTTCTTGAATATCATCTCGAATTTTGCCCATTTCTTCGTCTAATTGTTGCGCAATTTTAGCAGTTATTTCCAAGCGTTTCTTAATTTCTTCCGGAAACTCACCACGGTATTTATAATTTAGCGAATGCTCAATCGTTGCCCAAAAGTTCATAGCCAAGGTCCGAATCTGGATTTCAGCCAAGACAACCTTGCGGCCCTTAATCGTCTCAACAGGATACTCTACGACTACATGGTAAGAGCGATAGCCGCTGTCCTTCATGTAGGTGATATAATCTCGTTCATGAACCACTTGCATATCCGTTCGCGATCGCAACAATTCCAAAACTTCCTCTACGTCATCCACAAATTGAACCATGACACGTAATCCAGCAATATCTTGCATGTCTTGAGCCAAATTTTCTTCCTTGATGGCACGCAGTTTCATCTTTTCCTGGATACTTTCAATCGGTTTTACACGCCCTGTCACAAATTCAATCGGCGAATGTCGATTTTGCTTACGAAATTGTTTACGGATTCCACGTAGCTTTATTTTTAATTCCCCAACCGCTTGAATATAGGGGTCTAAAAACTCTTCCCATTCCATTGGCATGGTGAACCTCTTTCTATATCTGACCAGCGTAGGCACTACTACCTTGTCAAATGTCTTATATTTTTATAGAATTAGTATAACTATTAAAGTATACCATAAATTTCGACCATGAAGGACAAGTTACGATGCCATTTTTAGAAATTGAATACAAAACCTTGCTGACCAAGGATGAATACAACCGTCTGTCAACATTTTTTCAGCATGTTAAACCTATTACTCAAACCAACTACTACTTTGATAGTTCAGACTTCACCCTCAAGGCTCATCGAATGTCTCTCCGAATTCGTACCTTTAAAAATAAGGCTGAACTTACCCTGAAAATCCCTGAAGAAGTTGGTAACTTAGAGTATAACCAAGATTTAACACTCGAACAGGCGAAGATGATCATCAAAGGTTCTCCCCTTCCAGAAGGAAGAATCAAACAAATTCTCCTTGAAGAGACTATCAACATTAGCAGTCTCCATGTTTTGGGCAACCTAACCACTATTCGCCGAGAAAGTCAGACTAAGATTGGACTAATGGCCCTTGACTATAACCAATACGCAGATATTAAAGATTATGAGCTTGAGCTCGAGGTAACTGACCCGGAGCAAGGCAAAAGAGACTTTGATAACTTTCTTAGTGAACATGGTATTGATTTTAAGTTTGCAAAAAGTAAGGTAGCCCGGTTTGCGACAACCTTAAAAAAATAACTTAGTTTTTATAAGAATTATAGGAAAATAACTGTTAAAATTCCTATTTTTTGATAAAATAGAAACATTGGAAAACTTCTGAGCTTTATTAAGCCCACGATTTTGATAAAAAGGAGCATCTTCTATCATGGCAGAACGCTACTCTGACCCACAACTGAAACTCTTCTCGCTGAGTTCAAATACTGAAATTGCTGAAAAAATTTCAGATGCAGCTAATATCCCATTAAGCAAGGTTTCTTCCCGTCAATTTTCAGACGGTGAAATCATGATCAACATTGAAGAAAGTGTACGTGGAGATGATGTCTACATCATTCAATCCACTAATTTCCCAGTCAATGACAACATTTGGGAACTCTTAATCATGATTGATGCTTGTAAACGCGCTAGTGCTCATACCGTTAACGTGATTATCCCTTACTTTGGTTATGCCCGTCAAGACCGTGTTGCACAACAACGTGAGCCTATTACAGCTAAATTAGTGGCTAATATGTTGGTGAAAGCTGGAGTGAACCGTGTCGTAACACTTGATATTCATGCAGTTCAGGTTCAAGGCTTCTTTGACATTCCAGTCGATAATCTCTTTACTGTCCCCCTCTTTGCAGAGCACTATTTAGCCCATGGACTCTCTGGGGAAAATGTTGTTATCGTCAGCCCTAAAAACTCTGGTATTAAACGTGCTCGTAGTTTGGCCGAAGTCCTCAACGCACCTATTGCAATCATTGACTATGCCCAAGATGATGACTCTGGTCGTGAAGAAGGTTATATCATCGGCGATGTTGCAGGCAAGCGTGCTATCCTGATCGATGACATCCTTAATACTGGTAAAACCTTCGCAGAGGCTGCTAAGATTGTGGAACGTGGTGGGGCAACGGAAATTTATGCTGTCGCTAGTCATGGACTCTTTTCAGGGGGGGCAGCTGATATTCTAGACACTGTTCCAATTAAAGAAATCCTCATTACAGATTCTGTTAAAACCAAAGAACGTGTTCCAGAAAACGTAAACTACCTGACGGCAAGCCAACTCATTGCAGATGCTCTGATCCGCATCCATGAGAAAAAACCAGTCAGCCCACTCTTTAACTTACAATTACCAACAGAGGAATAACCCATGGTCTACTTAGACAATGCGGCCACAACAGCACTTACGCCATCTGTTATTTCAGCCATGACAAATCTCATGGCTGAAAATTTTGGTAACCCTTCTAGCCTTCATTCCTATGGTCGCCAGGCTAGTCAAACTTTGCGAAAAGCCAGACAAACAATTGCAAACTGTCTTAACATTCCAGCTAATCATCTAGTTTTCACTTCTGGTGGTACAGAGTCTAACAATATGGCCATCAAAGGCTACGCTCTTGCTAATCAAGATAAAGGTAAGCATATTATCACTACTGCTATCGAGCATCACTCTGTGCTTGATGTTATGGAATACCTGACTGAACGTTTTGGGTTTGAAGTCACCTACCTTTATCCAGAGAATGGAACCATCTCCCCCAAACAGGTTAAACAAGCCCTTCGAGAAGATACCATCCTCGTCTCAACCATGTACGCTAATAACGAGACTGGCCATATTCTTCCCGTTAGAGACATAGCAGAGCTCTTAACCGATCATCAAGCTGTCTACCACATAGACGGGGTTCAGGTTGCTGGTAAACTCCCAATAAACTTAGATGAACTTGGCTGTGATTTCTTCAGCCTATCTGCCCATAAATTTCACGGTCCTAAAGGTGTCGGACTCCTCTATGCTAAACCACATAAAATGGACAATCTCCTCCACGGTGGAGACCAAGAAGATAAGCGTAGGGCCTCAACAGAAAATCTTATTGGTATCGTCGGCATGGCACAGGCTTTGTCTGATGTAACTGCCGAGCAGGAAAAAAACTTCAAACACGTCCTTGATTTGCGTCAACATCTTTTAACAGAACTGGAACATAGTCCTCTCAATTGGTACTCAAACAGCCCATCAGACGGATTACCCCATGTTCTAAATATTGGATTTACTGGCGCTAATAATGAACTGCTGCTAACACAACTTGATTTGGCAGGTTTCGCATTATCTTCAGGTTCAGCCTGTACTGCAGGTGCAATCGAACCTTCTCATGTTTTAAAAGCTTTTTACGGGGAAAAATCTCCTTGCCTCAGAGAATCAATTCGCATTTCACTCTCAGAATTCACAAGCCCAGAAGAACTAACACAACTGGTTCAAACCTTCACAAATTTTTTATCTAAAGGAGAATAATACATGGCATTTGAAAAAGTGATTCAACCGAATGGTTGTAAATATAGCTACAGCATTAGCCCTAATATTAAAAAATATACCCTGCGTGACACGACATTTCTTCAAACCAAAGTCGGTAACTATGAATTGACTCGCCTGTTGGAAAAAGTTCCAAATAGCGGCGAAGGCTTCCCGTTGAAGATTACTATTAATCCAGAACTAACAGGATTTAAACTTACTATTACTGATAAATCTGGTCTCCGACTTGTTAATATATTTAAATCTGAAGACAACCATATCTTACAAGAAAAATTCTATTTTCTTATGGATAGCTTAGTAGATCGTGATATTTTTGAAAAGTCAGAAAACTAGCTATTACAAAGTTTTTGAGTAAAATTGTTGCGCACTTCACAATGTTTCTTTACAATAGACTTAGAATATTTTCTAAGGAGTATGTCCTGTGACAATTGATAAATCGATTCCAAATGCGACAGCTAAGCGCTTGTCCATCTACTACCGTACTTTTAAAAGATTTCATGCAGCAAAGGTTGAAAAAGCTTCGTCAAAACAAATTGCAGAAGCAATCGGGATTGACTCGGCAACAGTCAGAAGAGACTTTTCTTACTTTGGTGAGCTCGGACGTCGTGGATTTGGCTATGATGTCGAAAAATTGATGAATTTCTTCGCTGAACTTCTTAATGATAATGCCATCACTTCTGTTGCTCTGATTGGAGTTGGAAATCTAGGCTCAGCTATGCTTAATTATAAATTTCATGAGCGTAACAAAATGAAGATAGCCATGGCTTTTGATATCAAGGGGAATCCTTTAGTAGGAACAACAACTCCTGAAGGCACACCTATCTATGATTTTGCTGACATCAAAGAAAAAATTGCTCAAACGGATATTAAAACAGCAATCATTACTGTTCCAAGTAACAATTCTCAAGAAGTTGCCGATGAGCTTATCCGTGCGGGTATCAAAGGGATTCTGAGTTTTTCACCCATCAATCTGACGCTTCCAAAGGATGTTGTTGTACAATATGTAGATTTAACCAGTGAACTCCAGACCCTCCTTTACTTTATGCGTAATAATAAAGGTTAACCATGAACAATTAAGAAGCTGGGACAAAAGTACCCAGCTTCAAATTTTATAAGGTGTCACTTGCCAGACGCAGTGGTTGAGTGACCTCTAATAGGCTGATTTTATCATTTTTTATAGCTCTACTTTACTCTGCGGAGGTGGGACGACAAAGTCGAATTCTAACGAATTACCGATTTTGTCCCACTCTCTTCTCTTATACATACAATAAAACAATTTTAATCGAAATTCCGACATTTCGATTGATTATATGATCTAGTAGTTTAGAAAGTAAAACCATGACACAACCTATTATTGGTATTTCCGCCAATCAAAAATATGATTTAGCAATTGATGATGTTGCTTGGTCCTATACACCAACTGGTACAATTGAAGGTGTAAAGGCAGCTGGTGGACTTCCCCTCATTCTTCCCATCAACGATGAAACTGCGGCAAAAGTCTATGTCTCTATGATTGATAAACTCATCATTACAGGTGGACAAAACGTTGAACCTAAATATTACAACGAAGAACCAGCTGCTCAAGAAAGAGATTATTTTGAGGCAAGAGATATCTTTGAAATGGCACTCGTCCGTGAAGCACTTGCTCAAAATAAGCCAATCTTCACTATTTGTCGTGGAACACAACTTCTCAATGTTGTTCTTGGAGGGAGTCTCCATCAAGACATTATGAATCATTGGCAAGCAGATAATCCAGATAAAACCAGTCATACAATTGAAGTCGTGCCCAACTCACTTCTTTCTCAAGCCTTGAAGCATAGCAAAGCAGCTATCAACTCCTTCCATAGACAAGCTTTAAAAGATCTTTCCCCTAAACTTAAAGTGACTGCCTGGGCCGAAGACCAAACAATCGAAGCTGTTGAATCTTATGATGATTCCCAACGTCTACTAGGGGTTCAGTGGCATCCAGAATTTCTTTGGGAAAACAATGACGATGCACGTGCTATCTTTGACTATGTTGTCAATGAGCTTTAAAGTACATCTGTTTCTTCCCTAAAACTATAATACCCAAAACGCCCAACGATTATGTGATCTAGGAATACAATGCCTAAGTCATCACATGATCGTTTTATTTTTTCAGTAAAATCAAGATCACTTTCACTAGGGTGTGTTGACCCTGACGGATGGTTATGAATGACAATCATTGAAGTCGCCATTGTCTTACAAGCATAGTGTAGAATCTCTCTTGGCTCAGCCACCGAGCGCCTGACACTACCAATAAATATTGTTTTCTTTTCTATAATGCGATTTTGAGTATCCAGATAAAGTGTAACCAAATGTTCCTGCTTCTTATCTCCTAATTCTAGCATCATTTGTCTGGCTAATTTTTCACTTGAAAGAATTTGCTCTTTCTTACGATATTCAACTTGGTTAATTCGTCGAGCAATTTCGAGCATCGCTTTGATTTCCAGAGATTTTACACGACCGATACCCTTTATTGACTGTAATTCTTGTAGGGACAAGTCTCTTAAATCAGCAATACTATCAAGCTGACTGATGATATCATTAGCTAGACTTAAAACTGGACATTTCTGACTTCCTGTCCTCAATATAATTGCTAAGAGTTCTTGATTACTGAGTACCTCAGGCCCATTAAGTTCCAAACGCTCACGTGGCTGCATAGCTTCTTCTACATATTGAATTTGATACATAATTTTCACCTCTAAAGGATTATTCGTAAAAGGCTAGAACAAGCCAGTAGAATTTTTAAGATTAAATCATGCTAAATTAAGATTTCTTAAGAATAGTGATTAAAATTTTGTTATAGACCTGGTAAATTTAAGATAATATCCCTTTACTTAAATTTTGATAAATCTTTTAAGAATAAACGAAAAAGGCAAGGCCACTTGCCCCGTCAATTTACAATTTTGTTTAATCTTTTTAAAGCTTGATAGAAAGATTAAAGGATAGATTTTTTCAGTTCTTCTACCTTGTCCAGGCGTTCCCACGGCAAGTCGATATCCGTCCGACCCATGTGGCCATAAGCGGCTGTCTGGCGGTAAATCGGACGCTTGAGGTCCAGCATTTGGATAATCCCAGCAGGGCGCAGGTCAAAAATCTGACGAACCGCTGCTTCCAGTTTGCTCTCAGAAACCGTGCTGGTGCCAAAGGTATCTATCCGAACAGACACCGGCGTCGCCACACCAATCGCATAGGCCAACTGGACTTCTGCCTTCTTAGCCAGACCAGCTGCAACGATGTTTTTGGCAATGTAGCGAGCCGCATAGCTGGCTGAACGGTCCACCTTGGTCGCATCCTTGCCAGAGAAGGCTCCGCCACCGTGACGAGAATAACCACCATAGGTATCCACGATAATCTTACGACCTGTCAGACCAGAATCCCCTTGCGGGCCACCGATCACAAAACGGCCAGTCGGGTTGATGAAGAACTTGGTCTCATCATCCAGGTACTTGGTTGGAATCACAGCCTTGATGACCTGCTCAATCACGTCTTGACGAATTTGGTCATTGGTCGCTTCTGGATCGTGCTGGGTTGAGATGACCACGGTATCCACACGGACTGGTTGGTCGTTTTCGTCGTATTCGACAGTCACTTGCGACTTGGCATCTGGCCGCAGGTAGCTGATGGCACATGACTTGCGAAGCTCTGCCAATTTTCTCACCAAGGCATGGGACAGCGAAATCGGCAAAGGCATAAGCTCAGGTGTTTCGTCAATGGCAAAGCCAAACATAAGACCTTGGTCTCCTGCACCGATGAGACTGAGCTCATCTGCCTTACCGTCACGTACTTCCAGCGCTTCATTGACCCCTTGGGCAATGTCACTCGACTGCTCGATTAAAGACGGATGAACACCGACTGACTCCGCAGAAAAACCGTAGTCATTTTTGGTGTAACCAATCTCTGCGATCGTATCACGAACTACCTTGTCAATGTTGACATAAGCTGATGTCGAAATCTCTCCAAACACATGGACTGTCCCTGTATAAACCGCCGTCTCTGCGGCCACATGGGCGTCTGGATCTTGGGCAAGCACCGCATCCAAAATCGCATCTGAAATCTGGTCAGCAATCTTATCAGGATGTCCCTCTGAAACCGACTCAGACGTAAATAATTTCCGTTCTGACATAAAAAATGTCCCCCCTAAAAATGAATGTCTCCTAACTGGCGAACCAGACAGAAGCAAGGCGGGAGGACAGAGAAAACCACTTCACTGTCCCCCCTGACGAGTTACAAAGCACCAACCTTTGGTCATTTGATGGGGACTGTCTCAAGCACAACTGGCGCTCAAAATCAGTCACCCACGCATCCAACTTATCACACTCTTTCAGTGATATTGGCTCCTAGAAAGAAATGCTCTTTCAACAGCCAGGTTGCCTTTTCGGGACTCATATGGTAACAGTATATCAACTAATCCCTAAAAAGACAAGGACTTCATACAAAGAGTCCAAATTTTTCTGTTCCAACTCGCCTTATTTCTGCTATACTGAAAGTATGAAAACATACGAAAAAATTTATCTCATTCTTAGCCAGACTAATGATTTTGTCAGTGGGGAGGACTTGGCAAAAGAACTCAAACTCTCTCGAACAGCCATTTGGAAAGCTATCCAAGCTTTGGAAAATCAAGGTTTGATCATCGAATCTGTGAAAAACCGTGGCTACCGCTTAGTGGCAGGAGACCTACTTTCTCCTGCTTACCTATCAGAAATTCTCTCTATTCCTATAAGTCTTAATCCAAAATCTGCATCAACGCAATTAGATGCAAAACTCGGTATCGAAAATCAAGAGGTAGCGCCCAAACTCTATCTTGCAAATTCGCAAACCCAAGCCAAAGGTCGCTTTGGACGTCAATTTTTTGCAAATGAACAAGGTGGTATCTACATGTCTCTCCGCCTGACCCCAAACCTACCTGCGTCAGAGCTACCAGCCTATACAATCATGATGGCTAGTGCTATTGTCAAATCCATTTGGAGTCTGACCGATAAAACACCTCAGATTAAGTGGGTAAATGACATCTACCTCGAAGAGAAAAAAATAGCAGGGATTCTAACAGAAGCTATCACCTCTATTGAGACTGGACTAGTCACTGATGTCATCATCGGGGTTGGTTTAAACTTTGCCATTTCAGAATTCCCAACAGAAATTGTAGACAAGGCTGGTTCCCTCTTCGAGAACACCCCACCCACTATCAGTCGCAACGACCTCATTGCAAAAATCTGGCAGATTTTCTTTGAAGCAAAAGAAAAAGACCTGATTAAGGTCTATAAGGATTTTTCTATGGTACTTGGTAGAGAAGTTACTTTTACTGAATCTGGTCAGGACTGGCAGGGGCAAGCCATTGCTATCACCGACAAAGGCGGACTTATTGTTAAACTCCCATCAGGACAGGAGAAAGAAATCAGCAGTGGCGAGGTCTCTCTCACTTCTTGGTGAGATGCTTGAGAACATTATTGGTAAACTGGTCCACACGATAGGCTAGACGCAAATTACGGTAGAGGAAAAATCCCCAGAAAGCCACCAGTAAATATTCCTGAGCAAAAAAAGCTTCGGTCATAAAAATAGTTTCAAAGGCACTAGAAACGGCCATAATAATAAATTGAAAAATTGGCATGAGTCTATTATAACAAATTCTTGGAAAATTTTTGCAAAAAATCTTAAAAGCTCAGTGGGTATGATCCTCCTGAGCTTTTAAATTGAGTTCAGTCTTCACTATACTGGATTTTTTCAGCTAAAAAAGCGAAGTTATCTGGTATCTGTGGTGTTGGAACTTCTTCTTCAACTGGCCCTTCTCCTGTTTGAGTTTTCAATTTCTGGGCAAACTCAGTACGGATGGCATTGAAGTCTCGTCTGGGCACGGCCAAGATATTCGGAGAGAACCCTGCAGCCTTGGACATAATATTACCAAACATGGCATTGAGGTTACTCCGGTTCATGGCCTGTTCAGCATTGAAAGCCGCATCAAAGGCTAAGATAGCATTTTCACGGTTGGCAAGAACGGGTTCAGACCCCATGAGTAGGGCTCGGTCCTGGGCAGAGATTGAATCCAAAATCTCATTCCAGGCATCCTTGAGGGAGGTTAAATATTGACGGGACTGCTGGCTATCAACCACCGTTTCTTCCATGATGGCCATGATTTTAGTCTTGTCCACCTTGTACTGGAAGTTCTGAGTTTTAACTCGGACTGAACTTGGAGTTGGTGAAGCTCCACCTGTCTCTCTGAGCTGGGCAATTTCTTGCTTGAGGGCTTGGATTTCTTGTCTAAGGGCTGAGATTTCCTCAGTGGAAGCCCCACCAGTTACCTGCTCTGCTATTGCTCCCGTCGAAGAAGCCAAACGCAGGGTCATCATCTCTGCGTAAATCTTAGGGTGAGTACCGGTCTTGATTTCAACCAAAGACTGGGTCACGGTCTCGATCATAGCAAATAGCTGATCTGTCTCTGCTGATGCAAGGTTAGCTTGGAAAAGCTCTCTGCTAGTGATGACCTGGCCACCAGCCTGGGCTACCAAAAGGTCTCTCAGGTAGTTAAGCAAGTCCGTCGCAAAGCGACTCATGGACTTTCCACTATCAAAAATCGTCTCCAAGTCTGCCAAAGCATCTGTCGCATTCCCAGCTAAAACATGACGAACATAACCATCAAGGGCAGACTGGGCAATAGAACCCGTAATCTCCTCAGCAACTGCAACAGTCACCGTCTGATTTGAGGATAGACTTAAAGCTTGATCTAATATGGATAGGGCATCCCGCATTCCACCTTCTGCTCTACGAGCAATAATGTCTAAAGCCTCGTCCTCATAGCTAATGCCTTCGTCAGCCAGTACCTTGGCCAAGTGATTGCGAATCGCTGCTTGCTTGATGGACTTAAACTCAAAGCGTTGCACGCGCGACAGGATGGTCGCTGGAATCTTATGGAGTTCCGTCGTCGCTAGAATAAAGACCACATTTTCTGTCGGTTCTTCCAAAGTCTTTAGTAAGGCATTGAAAGCGCCCGTGGAGAGCATGTGAACCTCATCGATTATATAGACCTTATAGGTCGCTCGACTGGGTGCATAGGTCGATTTATCACGAATATCACGGATTTCATCAACCCCATTATTAGAGGCTGCATCGATTTCAATGACATCCTCCAAAGCACCCTTGGTAATATCCTGACAGAGGTCACAGACATTGCAGGGTTCCCCATTGACCTGATTGGGACAGTTCATGGCCTTGGCAAAAATCTTGGCGGCGCTAGTCTTACCCGTCCCACGGGGACCTGAAAAGAGATAGGCGTGACTAATTTTCCCAGATTCAACCGCCTGCTTGAGGGTTGTCGCAATGACTTCCTGTCCGACCATTTCGTCGAAAGTCTGACTGCGGTATTTTCGATAAAGGGCTTGATACATCAGGCTTCAACTCCAAACATTTTAAAATTAAAGAGGGTTTTATCCAATAGTAGAGCGACGAACTTCTCCAAGTACTCCTGGTCGATAGCGTCATAATCGTCAACCAAATGCGAGTCCAAGTCTAGAACTCCAACTAGCTGACCATTTTTCACCATAGGAACAACAATCTCACTTCGAGCTGCAGAATCACAGGCAATGTAATTGGCATGCTTGGTCACATCTGGAACAATCAGGGTCTCTCGTTTCTGTGCAGACTCCCCACAAACTCCTTTGCCCAAGGCAATATGAACACAGGAAACTCCACCTTGAAAGGGACCCAAAATCAATTCTTTTCCATCATAGAGGTAAAAACCTGTAAAAACAGAATCAGGCAGGGTTGTGTTTAACAGTGCCGAGCCATTGGATAAGTTGGCTAGAGCATTGGTCTCATTTGCAAAAAGGGCTTCAGCCTGGGCCAACATCAATTGGTAGGCTTGAATTTTTTCTTGTCTTTTCATATGAACTATTATATCAGAAAATCAGCTGGAAAGAAGTAAAAGCCAATCAAAACATAATTTCTAAATGACTTCTGTCCTCAAAAAAGCTTGATTTTCTAGTTTTCCTATGGCAAACTAGGTCTATGACTTATTTACGAACTGAATTTCAAAAAGTTTACTATAACCTAGACAAGATTTTGGTCTTGTTCTTCACCTCTTTTGTCTTTATGGAAATCGCCTGGATTCCATTGAATTCTTGGTTGGCAGAAAAGCTACTGGCTCTTACAGGACATGCCTATCTCTCTCCGACCAATATACTAGAGGTCTTCTCTGAAAATTGGCTGGTAACGGTTGGATTTTTCCTGCTTTTCATTGCAAATGTCCTGGTAGCCTACCTGGAGATGGCTCTGCTATTTATCGGCATCAACCAGCTCATGGACCCCAAATTACAGGACCTCAAGGACTACCTCTCAGATGTTAAAACAGGTTTTCTAGAGACCGCTCGGGAAATCCGGCTCAGCAAAATTATCTTTGTCCTCTTCTTTTCTGTGGTCCTCTTCCCCCACATGCGGAAGGTCTTTAACATCTACTACTTTAACAAAATTGTCCTACCGCAATTTATTGTTGATTATGTCATTAATCAGACCAATCTTCTAGGAATAGTGATTCTACTCGCTTTGGTTCTCCTGCTCTTTTGGGCCTCTACACGTCTCATGTATGCATTGCCACAAATTTATCTAGAGCACAAGACAGTCAAAGAATCCATAGCCTATTCACTTGCCAAAACTGATGGACAAAAACAAAAATTAGCCATTTGGGGACTGATTCGCGTCAGTTTGACTGCTTTCCTGGTCTTTTTAGCTATTTCTGGATGCCTTATTGGCTGGCAAGCTGTCCTTGATTTCTTACCTGATAAGATTTCAGGCCTTCTGGCTGTTTTCAATTTCGCCCTTATTCAACTTGCCTACTACGGCGCCATTGCGGTCTTTCTGATTAAATTTATTGGCCTCCTGACGGAACAAACGCTCCCGACCTATCGTCGTAAACGGCTCCGCCATCGTTTCCAGTTCTCCATCATCCTCCTCTCCATGCTTTACTTTACAGGTCTAGGCGTCCTCTATCTCTACGCCCCCTTTGATACCGTTCCAGTGACGATTTCGCACCGTGGCGTTGATAATAAAAATGGTGTACAGAATACCTTACCAAGCCTGGAAAAAACAGCTGCCCTTAAGCCAGACTACATTGAGATGGATATTCAGGAAACTAAGGATAAACAATTTGTAGTCATGCACGATAACGATATCGAGGCCCTGACTGGTTTTCCTGGCGGAACCCATGATTACACCCTATCCGAACTCACCCAGATGACCGCCAGTGAAAACGGCCAGTCCGCTCCCGTTCCGTCTTTTGATGACTATCTAGACAAGGCTGATGAACTTGGTCAAAAACTTATCGTTGAAATCAAGGTTAACGATGAAGATTCTCGCGATTTAACCAAACGATTCTTGAAAGCCTACGGAGATAGACTGATCAAGAAGGGGCATCAAATCCAATCACTGGACTATCAAACTATTATAGAAGTCGAACAAGAACAGGAAGACCTCATTACCTACTTCATCTTGCCCTTCAACTCTATTTACCCACATACAACAGCAGATGGCTATACCATGGAATACACCAGCTTAGACGACTCCTTTGTCACGCGCTCCTGGTTTAACCATAAGACGGTTTACGCCTGGACTCCCAATGACAAGGAGAGCATGATGCAGATGATTATGCTGCAGGTTGACGGCATCATCACCGACAACCTAACGGAACTTAATAGCACCGTTGAGGAAATTCAAGAGGACCTAGACTACTCTCAACTCCTCACCCTCTATGTCCAACAGATGATCCAACGTTTCTAAAATTACAAACTCAAAATAGAACAATAAAGGCCTTAGAATCTAGTGCACTAAGCTCCTGATCCTAAGGCTTTTTGTGAACTTGTAATTTATGTCCCAATCGACATTGTTTTCACAAGCAATAAATATTCTTAATCCTCTAAATTCACACCAAGTAAGTCAAAAAAGGAGATGAGTAAAGCAATCTATACCAGGTAGGTTCTGACCACTTTTGCTAATTTTTCTGGACACTCTGTATGTGGACTGTGCCCACAGAAAAGTTGACTATCAATAGTGATATAGGCTGGGATAGCCTCTAGCATAGCTGTTTTCCAATCAGGACAGTCAACCGTTTGCGGAATGAGAACGGTGTTGCAAATCACTTGTGTCAGAAAACCTTGGCAGGCACGCTGCAATCCTAATAATGTCAAAAAGGTATCTTCAACCATATTTAATTGATAGTGGCCATCCCTTGTGAGATAGACGCTTGCTTGAGCAGCTTGCTCTAGATGTTCAGACCAATAAGGAGCATCTGCTCTGCTCATTTCTACAAAATCTTCCAATCGGTCGAAGTTCATCTGCTCAAAGTAGGACTTGGTATCAGCAATCTCGTCGTCGAGAGACATAAGGGCATCAAAATCATAGTAGCCTCCGTCTAGCAGGATGAGTTGTTTGATAGCAGGAATTTGTGTAGCCAGATAAGGCGCTAGATTGGCTCCCATGGAATGGGCAATTAGAATGATGTCACTTTCTGGGTCAATTTTCTGTCCAAACCACGCTACCAAGTCATCTAGATTTGCAAGCTGGGTCTCTTTTTCCAAGCCATGTCCTGGTAATTCGATGACAGTTATCTCTTCATCTAAGTAGTGAACAAAATCAGTCACTTCGAAGCGGTTGCAACCACCGCCACATAAAAAATAAAGTTTTCTCATAGGTTGATTGTACCATAAAGAGGCTGGATGTAAAATCCAACCTCACTATCTAGAATTCATTTCGACGTTTTAACGCACTGGTTGAATGGCTGTTTCGTTTTCGTTTTACGCTCCGCAACAAGCCTAACGAATGTGGGAAACTTTGTTCCCCTTATTTCCAACCTCCAACAGTCACTTCCCTGACTGTTGGAGCTGTGCGGGGGGGGAAGACGAACTCTTTTTGTATTGTAGGAGTTCTTTCCCACTCCCCTTTTTCTTAATAATATTCCCCTTGGCGGTAGTTCCAGGAGTTGAAGTGATCAGAGAGGTGCATCATGATTTTATCGATATCAAGCCCTTTACGGATAACCACTGGACAGTTGTTAACAGAACGGCTGCCTTCGCCTTGTTCTGGGATGAGTTTGCCGTCTGCGTCAACCATAGAGACCATAACACCTTGCTCATAACGCGTTTCGATGGTCTTGTCGGGTTGGATAGAAGCCACATAATCATCAGCTTCGATGACCAAGTCAACCATAGACTCGATACGCTCACCGATACCTTCAACCTTACCACGGTTTCCTTTACCAGATGGGTTAGCAGATGAAGCATAGACCATGTGAAAAGAACCCCTTATAATGGACAGTATAAAAAGTACTATACTGTTCTTATAAGGAGGTTCTTTTCTCATGGCTAAAAAAGGAAGTAAATTTACAAAGT
>NZ_JBHRZV010000053.1:0-7574 GCF_042649745.1 Streptococcus caprae
TCGTATTTTCATTGCCATAAACATAAAACGAGAGAAGACAAGTCCTGTCCTCTCTCGGTGTTAAATTGGTCAACCCACTACAGTTGACAAAGAGCCTAAAAAGGTCGAACATACGTCCAAACCTCCTAATAATCATTTTAGAAAAATACCTTCTTTGATACCAAATATTTAAAGATTTACAACCATTGTTAGCAATATTGCATCACTAAATTTAAAATCATTTTTACTGTTCTGTTCTTCTCTGTAATTTCCAGATATCTCAACCTAATAGGAGGCTAAGCAATTCTTGATAGTTCTCCACAACATAAGTTGGTTTGGCCTTGCTGTCGTTGACTGTGTTGTCAGGGTTGTACCAGACCGCGTCTATGCCTGCATTGTTACCACCCTGGATATCAGCGGTCAAAGAGTCTCCAATCATAAGGGCTTCCTCGTGCTGAAAATCCTCGATCTGCTCTGCTATTTTTTCAAAAAAGGCAAGGGCAGGCTTAGCGGTTCCCATCTCTTCTGAGATAAAAACCTGCTCAAAGTAAGAAAACAACCCTGAAGCTTGGAGCCGCCCTTTCTGGATGGCAGCGATGCCGTTGGTTGCAGCAAAAAGCCGATAACCACGCGCAACAAGGCTGGTCTGAAGCTGGTCTGCTCCCTGATAAATCTGGCCTTGCTGGCTGAGGTGCTGCTGATAGGCCTGAGCTAGCTCCTGGCCATCAACGAACTGATTAAACTGGGCAAATGTCCGTGAGAACCTTGTGTCTACCAGTTCTTTTTTGCTAATCTTGCCAGCTTCCAAATCCCTCCAAAGCTGACTGTTAATCCTGCGATAAGCAACCTTATAAGCCGCTATATTTGTGACATGATACGGCTCAAAGAGCTGCTGGAGAGCTACTTCTTCTGCCGCATCAAAACCCAGCAAGGTATGGTCTAGGTCGAAGAGAAGAAACTTACAATCCAATTCTCATTTTTTCCTTTCTAAGGGGTAATCAACTTTAGGGAGGTATAATCAATTCAGGCTCATTGTCAACTGTAGTGGGTTGACCAATTTAACACCGAGAGGGACAAGTTTTGTCTTCTCTCGTTTGATGTTTATGGCAATGAAAATGCGAGTTTTAAAGTTTTCAAAGTTCCGAAAGCCAAAAGCATTACGCTTAATAACCTTGATGAGGTTGTTTGTAGCTTCTAATTTAGCGTTTGAGTAGGGTAGTTCCAAAGCGTTGACAATCTTATCCTTATCATTCAGAAAAGTGTTGAAAACTGTCTGAAAGATAGGGTTGACGCTGGAAAGTGTCTGCTCAATGAGTCCAAAAAACTGGTCAGCTTGCTTTTCTTGGAAGTGAAACAGCAAGAGTTGATAGAGCTCGTAGTGCTCTTTCAATTCTTGAGAATAGCTGAGTAGCTTAGCGACAATCTCCTGATTAGTCAAGTGCATGCGAAAAATTGGGCGATAGAAGCGTTTATCGCTGAGCTTTCGACTATCCTGCTGAATCAGTTTCCAATAGCGCTTGAGTGCCCGATACTCAGGGGACTTCCGGTCAAACTGGTTCATGATTTGGACGCGTAGTCTGTTCATGGCACAGCTCATGTGTTGGAGTAAAATAGTCCAGTGGACTATTTTAGCCTCGAGCTAAGAAATTCGAAAGCGAGGGGTGGAAACGATCAAGGACGATTTTGGCATTCGGAAACAGTTTTTTAGCGATGTCGTAGTAAGGGCTGAACATGTCCATTGTGATGATTTTGAACGAATCGAAATCCTGCGCAATGAAGCTCATTTTGCCTTTCTTGAAACCGTACTCGTCCCAACTCATGTTAGTTGGTAGCAAGTTCAAGTCTGTCTTAAATTGGAACTCCTTTAGTTTTCGGATAACCGTTGAGGTTGATACGGCTAAGCTTTCAGCGATGGCTGTCATCGCTACCTTCTCAATCAGTTTTTGGGCGATTTTCTGATTCAGAATGACGGGTATTTGGTGGTTTTTCTTGACCAAAGAGGTCTCAGCGACCGCTATTTTTCCGCACCCTTGACAGCGGAAGCGACGCTTACTTAGACGAATCAGGGTTTTATAGCCAGCGCACTCCAAATAAGGTATTTTGGATGGTTTCTGGAAGTCGTACTTGGTCATCTGTTCTTGACAATGTTGGCATTTTGGGGCAGGGTAGTCCAGCTTAGCGATGACTTCCTTGCGACTTCCAGCATCGATATAGTTTGAAATCGAGATATTAGGGTCTTTTATTCCGAGTAGGTTTGTGATAAAATTGAACTGTTCCATATGAGTCTTTCTAATGAGTTGTTTTATCGCTTTTCATTATAGGTCATATGGGACTTTTTTGTACACTCAAAAAGCCCTATAATCTCCTCAGTGGAGTTACCCACTACAGTCTTATAGAGCCCAAAAATAATCAGCATCCACAGGTCAGGATGCTGATTATTTTTTAAATTTCTTCAAATAACTGCCTATTCTCTATAGTTAATTTCTTTACTACTTCCTTTTTATAGAGCTCATCCCTAATTCATCTTTTGTCATAACTGGCATAATGATCTCAGTTACAAATTCATCTTCATTTTCAGTTACCCAGTAATCGATGACATGGCGTTCAAAGCATTCCTCTCTTAGTTCATATTGATTCTCTTGAGCAAATTTTTCCATTTTTTGGTAAGTTTCTGTTGTATGGTCTAGAGAACCAATATGGTAGCAACTTAAGGCCATGAAACCACCAAATTTCCCATAATCTGTAGACTCTGGCAAAACATGCTGCAAGATAGTAGAAGTCTGGATTTCTCCTGCCATCTTTTTCTTGTAAGAGTCATATTTTAGAATAACAGGCCCTGACACCTCCAACTTCTTATCCTCAAGAAATTTAGTCCATTCTAAGTTGATAATGGATTCCTTGTGACAGTACTTATAAGGTTGTTTGATATGGTAGTAAGATGTCTTCTCCTGATAATATTTCACATTTATATTAGAGTTAGAATGATTGGTTAGATAATTTTGAAGACAGATTTCTCCCTCGATAATGAGTTGTAGCCAATCATCAATGGAGGTAATAGAAACCAGTAACTGTTCACGCTCCGCTTCTAATTCATCTCTTCTCTGTTGTAAATATTGGTAATGATTAGAACATCCATTGAAAAGAATTAATTCCTTAATGCGTTTCAAACTGAGTCCTAGTTGTTGGTAGTACTTAATCATAGGAATCAAAAGCAAGGTTGACTTATCATAATAGCGATAATTGGTTTCCTCGGAAATATGCTTCGGCGATATAAGGCCAAGACTCTCATAATAGCGTAATGTCTTTGTAGAAACTCCACTCATATTTGCCGCTTTCCCAATAGCAAATAGATCTTCTTCTACCATATGTCCCTCTTTCTATTGTATTTTTTACTGTCCACTAACCATCTAATTATACAACAATGCTGAAAACATTTCCATGACTAGTAAAACACTTTCGTGATCACTTACTCATAGTTTCTTAACCTTAGTAACCCTTACCTGAGACCTTAAAATTCCAACTGGTCTAAAATTTTTTGAAATGAATCGCTAGAATAGTCTTTAGTTGGTTTTATTGGCTTGCTATGTTTCTTATCAACAAACTGTTTGATCTTATCCAAATCACCCGATAGATTGGCATAATTTCTGAACCGTCTCTTAGCTTGGTTGACGGTTTGTTCTAACAGTTTTTCTGCCTCGCTCGGATTGACTTGTTGCAAGGTCGAAAAGCGTTCTTGTTTCAACATAAAATCAATCATTTTATCAAAATCGGGACGCTTAAAATCTAAGGTCATCGGATTCTTCCCTTGTTCATTCAAGCGAGGATTGTAGCGATATAAAGACCAATAGCCTGATTCAACAGCCTCTTTGGCTTCAGTCAAGGTTTCTCTCATCCCCCCTTGTAAACCGTGGGTAATACAAGGGACATAGGCAATCACTATAGATGGACCTGGATAGTTTTCTGCTTCTTCAAATGCTTTTATCACCTGAATAGGATTGGCTCCGCTGGCAACTTGAGCAACATAGACATTCCCATATGTCATAGCCATCATTCCAAGATCTTTTTTAGAACTAGCATTTCCAGCAGCAGAAAATTTTGCAATGGCAGAAGTTGGCGTCCCTTTAGAAAGATGGCCTCCTGTATTAGAATAAACTTCGTTATCTAAAACCAATATATTGACATCTGCACCACTTGCAATGACATGGTCCAAACCACCATAACCGATATCATAAGCCCAGCCATCACCACCAATAATCCACTGGCATGGCTTTACAAATAGATTTCGATGATCATAGAGTGTTTGAAAAATAGGATGCTGATCCTTAACTTCAAATAACAGGGCACTAAGTTTGGTTGAACGAGCCCTTGAACCTTTCCCCTCATTTATATGAAGCATCCAATCCTTCAGTAACTGCTGCAAATCAAAATGAGCAATAGACAAGGCTTCCTCCACGAGGGGCAGTAAGGCCTCTCTACGCGCTTCATTGGCAACCACCATACCATAGCCAAATTCTGCAGAATCTTCCAATAATGAATTGCTCCACGCTGGTCCTTGACCATGACAATTCTTACTATAAGGGGTTGTTGGAGCCATGGCTCCCCAAATAGATGAACAGCCGGTTGCATTAGCAATGATCATACGGTCTCCGAAGAGCTGGGTTAACAGTTTGACATAGGGAGTCTCACCACAACCTGCACAAGCACCAGAAAATTCCAAAAGGGGCTGTTCAAATTGAGTGTGAGCTAAGGTTCCAGGTTTTGCTGGATTTTCTTTCACCCGAAGTGTTTGCGAAAAAGCCCAATTAACAACTTCTTGGCTAATAGTCTCCTGATCTTCCTGGTTGATCGGAGTCATTTTTAGCGCTTGACCTGCTTTAGGACAGGCACTGACGCATAACCCACATCCGGTACAATTTTCTACCGAGACTTGGATGCGGTAGAATAAACCGTCTTTTCCCTTGAAATCCATGACACGATATCCTTCAGGAGCTACCTGAAGTTCATCAGATTCGGCTAAAAAGGGGCGAATGGCCGCATGGGGGCAGACAAAGGAACACTGGTTGCATTGAACACAATGATTAGCGTTCCATTTAGGGATCTCCCAGGCAATATTACGCTTTTCTTGAGGAGCTAACCCCAAAGGGATATCACCAGCTATCATACCATTGCTAACTAATGTAGCTACGGAGAGATTATCTCCTTCCAAGCGATTCATTGGAAGTTGAATCTGACAGGAGAATTGGCTCAAATTCTTTTCAATTACTCTCTCTGAGATTCGAATTTCCTTCCACTCTTCAGGCACTATAATCTCTTGGAGCGAATCCTTTGCGCGACGAATCGCCTCTAAGTACTTCACCGTTTTTTCTGGAAATTTTTGATTATAAATCGTTTGTATTTCAGTCTCAAGCAGGTGCTCACTTTCTGGTAAAATCTTCAAAATTTCAAAGAATGCTGTTTCTAGACAAATACTAGTCCGTGGAAAGATATCCAACTCTTGAGCAAGCTGAGAGGCATCTATAATATAAAATTGGATGTGGTTTTCAGCCAGATATTTTTTCAGTTCTTTAGGTAATTTTCGGCAAACGCCTTCAGCTTTATCCGGAGTATTAAGTAGAAAAACACCACCTTGTTTCAATCCTTTGGTTAACTCATATTGCCTTAAATACGCTGGTGTAGAGACTACTACAAAATCTACTTCTTGGACAGCATAACTTGACTTTATCGGTTTATTGCCAAAGCGAAGCTGAGAAATGGTTAATCCTCTTTGTTTACGAGAGTCATGATAAAAATACCCTTGAACCTGATTATCAGTATGTTTCCCAATCAGATTAATAATAGATTTGCTGGCACTAATCATTCCGTCACCACCAAGACCCCATAATTTTACTTGATAGGTATCTTGTGGAGTTAAATCAAGTTTTGGTCCTCTTTTTAAAGAAAGATTTGTCCAGTCATCTTCTATTCCAATTGTAAAATGCTTTCTAGGATTCGGTTTTAATAATTCATCAAAGACTGCCACAATGTGTTCAGGGCTAGTATCTTTTGAACCAATACCATAACGTCCTCCTATGATTTTAGGTCTCAACTGGCTATCATAAAACACGGCTTGCACATCCAACAAGAGAGGTTCACCGATAGAACCCGGCTCCTTAGTTCTATCCAAAACTGCAAGAGCTTTCACTGTTTTAGGAATAACCTCAAGCATTCTCTCCATTGGGAAAGGACGGTAGAGATGAATCTGTAGAAAACCAACTTTTCTACCATTTTCATTGAGATAGTCAACCGTCTGTTCAACAGTCTGGGACACAGACCCCATAGCTACAATCACTTCTTCAGCTTCTGGGTGACCATAATAATTGACCAAATCATAGCTGGTTCCCTGGATCTGATTAATCTTCTCCATATATTTCCGAACAACATAAGGAGTTACTTGATAGTTCCGATTGACCGTTTCCCTTTGCTGGAAGAAAATATCGGGTCCTTGATTGGTCCCTGAAACAGTTGGATGATTTGGACTCATGGCGCGTGATCGAAAGGTATCTAAAGCTTCATGATTAATGAGATTTTGCAAGTCCTGATCATCCAAGGCCATTATTTTTTGAAGTTCATGGCTAGTACGAAAACCATCAAAAAAACTTAAAAACGGTAGACTAGTCTCTAAACTAGCCAAATGTGCCACCGCAGACAAATCCATAACTTCCTGAACGGAACTCTCTGCTAAAATCGCAAAGCCTGATTGGCGAACAGCCATGACATCACTATGATCACCATAGATACTTAGAGCATTGGTCGATACAGAACGGGCCGCCACGTGAAAGACTGTTGGTAATAATTCTCCAGCAATCTTGTACATATTGGGAAGCATGAGTAACAAACCTTGAGACGAGGTAAAAGTAGTTGCTAACCCCCCTGTTTTCAAGGAACCGTGGATGAAGCCAGCAACTCCAGCCTCTGATTGCATCTCTATAAGTCTTAACGAATGACCAAAGAGGTTTTTTCGTCCCTGGGTTTGCCACACATCGACAGTCTCTCCCATTGTAGAACTTGGGGTAATAGGATAAAGACCTACAACTTCGCTAAAAGCGTAAGCTGTATGAGCTGCTGCAGTATTTCCATCCATGATTGTTTGATATGGCATTACTTTCCCTTATCCCTTTCTACTAGATTCCTATCGTTCTTAGTTTAAAGCACCCACCCTCTCATCCGGATGGGCGCTTCTGCAGCTTTGACCTTGTATTCCATTTACTTAGGTAAAATGGTTTCCACTTCGGTATGCGGGCGTGGAATAACGTGGACAGATACCAACTCGCCAACGCGTTGCGCTGCAGCGGCACCAGCATCAGTAGCGGCCTTAACAGCACCGACATCTCCGCGAACCATCACAGTGACAAGACCTCCGCCAATATGTTCTTTTCCAATCAAGGTCACATTGGCTGCCTTGACCATGGCATCGGCCGCCTCAATGGAGCCAATCAATCCTTTTGTTTCAATCATTCCTAATGCTTCTGATTGCATAATAGTTACCTTCCTATTCTCTTATTTTGCCAAAATTGTTTCAACTTCTGTGTGCGGACGTGGAATAACGTGGACAGATA
>NZ_JBHRZV010000053.1:7584-56080 GCF_042649745.1 Streptococcus caprae
CCCTAATGCTTCTGATTGCATAATAGTTACCTTCCTATTCTCTTATTTTGCCAAAATTGTTTCAACTTCTGTGTGCGGACGTGGAATAACGTGGACAGATACTAACTCGCCAACGCGTTGCGCTGCAGCGGCACCAGCATCAGTAGCAGCCTTAACAGCTCCGACATCTCCGCGAACCATCACAGTGACAAGGCCACCGCCGACTCGCTCTTTTCCAATCAAGGTCACATTGGCTGCCTTGACCATGGCATCTGCTGCCTCAATGGAGCCAATCAATCCTTTTGTTTCAATCATTCCTAATGCTTCTGATTGCATGATCATTACCTACCTTACTTTATTAATTTTAGTTTATGTTTCGCTGATACACCTAAAGCATTCGCCTCTTCTGTATCTAAATGACATTCCAAGCGGAAACTCTCATGAACCCGAATCGTTACATCTTGAAGAATCCCTCTCCGAGTACCTGGACATTCCAAGGAAACTTCTTGACCATCAACCACACCATATGCTTTGGCATCAACCGGAGACATATGGATATGACGTTTGGCCACAATGCACCCTCTACTTAATTGAACCGAACCTTTGGGACCGATTAAAGTACAACCAGGTGTTCCAGAGACATCCCCAGATAGACGGAGAGGTGCTTGGACGCCTATTTTATAGCAATCCGAAGCAAGGAGTTCCACTTGACTATCACTGCGAACAGGCCCTAAAATACGGACTTTTTCAAGAACACCTCTAGGACCAGCAACCAGAAGACATTCCTGCATGGCATACTGTCCCGGTTGAGACAGCTCTTTCAATCGTTGAAACTCATACCCTTGTCCAAATAATTGGTCAGCGTCGTTTTGCGACAGATGAATATGACGATTAGAAACACCTAGTGGGATAGAAAATCCTTCTATGTTAGAGGAATGTTCTAACTTCGACTCAGCTTTCTGAGGAGAGGCAACTCTTGGCTGAACATCTTTAGAATGTCCGCCCAAATGGTCAATCACTTGGTAAAACAATTCTTCCAATTCTTCCATGTCGTCTCCTTTCTATTTCTGTCGAAGTGTCGATAAAATGTCACGCACAATTGCTTCGTTATCAACTCCTGCCGGTGATTCTTTCACCTCTTTATGATTTTCTTCGACTTGTTCCCATTCAAATCTCGCCTGAATAGACTGAGGCGTCTGTTTCAAAAATTGATTTGAAGCAACTGTTTCTTTTTGAGGTTGCTGATGGTGTTGACTTGCTGATGATGTCGCATCTGTCTTGACAGGTGTCAGCATTGCTAATTTGGGCAAGGACTGAAACACCTCGTCTTCCATTAACTTAGTGACATCTTTAACACCGTATGCAACTGTCTTAACATTTACGAGATGCTTGGGAGAAAGGTTTTCAGACATAGAGCTGCCTCCTCCTGTTCCACAACCAAGTGTGAAAGAAACTGGTAAACCTGTTGAAATCCCTGTTCCCCCCTGGCTTCCGCCTGTATTAATCAAGATACGAGAAGCTGGTTTGGCAGAGAAGCGTAAGATCATATCAGGATCTTCTGTATGCATGCTCATGGTATGACCAATCCCATTTTGCAAGAGGCGGATGCTTAAGGCACAAGCCTCTTCCCAGTTTTTCACCACATAAAAACCAAGTACAGTGGTTAATTTTTCAAACGACAAAGGATTTCCTTGGCCTACGCCTGCTTGAGGTCCAACCAAAATTTTTGTATCTTTGGGCACACAGATTCCTGCTGCTTCGGCAATTTCAAGCGCTGGTCGGCCTACAAATTTAGGATTCATGGCTGGGTTGCAACCATGAGAGTTGCCTCGAAAGAGCAGGTCACAAACCTTGTCGGTTTCTTCCTTGCTCATCATGTAGCAACCTTGTTTCGTTAATCCCCGAATCACTGCATCCTTGTTAACTTCTTCGCAAATGATCGATTGCTCTGAAGCGCAGATAGTTCCGTTATCAAAAGTTTTTGAAGCTACAATCGTCCGAATAGCTTTTTCGACATTAGCCGTCCGTTCGATATAGGCTGGTGAATTTCCTGCACCAACACCGATGGCTGGCTTGCCACAGCTATAAGCTGCCTTCACCATTCCTGGGCCACCGGTTGCGATAATCATGGAAACATCTTTGGCATTCATCAGTTCATTGGTTGCAGCCAAGGTCGGGCTAGAAACAGAACCAACAATATGCTCAGGAGCTCCTGCTTCAACAGCTGCCTTTCTCACCAACTCTGCTGCCGCATTGCTACAACGTTTGGCTGACGGATGAGGAGCAAAAACAATGGCATTGCGTGATTTTATAGCAATCATGGCTTTAAAAATCACTGTTGATGTTGGGTTTGTCGAAGGCGTGATCCCTAGCAACAACCCCATTGGTTCTGCGACACTAAACACCTTGTTTCCTTCATCAAACTCAAGAATACCTGATGTCTGCAAGTCCTTGATTTCATCGTAAAGCAAATGCGAGGCAGCGTAATTTTTATAGGCCTTGTCTGCTAATTTACCAAATCCAGTCTCTTCTACCGCCATGTCAGCAAGGTAATAGGCGTTGTCGCCGACTGCTTTGACAATATTTTTCAAAATGGCATCAATTTGTTCATCTGAGAAAGTGGCAATGATATTGGCTGCCTGTTTCCCATTTCTTACGAGATCTCGTGCTTCTTGGATGGAGCAGAGATCTACATCAATCGTCTTCATCATCCGACCTCCAACTTTTTCCTATTTTTTATTCTGTGCCCTGTCCCTTGAAATCTTCCAATAAAAGAGCAATCATCTCTCGACGAATCATCCCTTGCAAGACAGCTTCTTCGATTTCTATGCGGTCATTTTCCCTGAGCAGGGCTCTTAAATCGGCTGCTTTTGTTTTGTCCAGTTTTCGCTTGTAGTCTTCAAATGCCAGAACTGGCTTTTGGACTTCTACTTCTTCAACGTCTGGTTTAAGAATTTCCTCTGACGCAGGTTCTTCTGGATTCTCGGATGCTGAACCGATAACTTCTTCTTGTTCTATAGCTCCTTCAGTTTCAAGGTCACTAGAACTGTCTGTTGTTTCAGTTTGAAGTAAAGCAGCTTCTTCCGTTTTTGCAGTTAAAGTGACGAAACGATGCAAACTAAGCAACTGTTCATCTGGTCGTGGAATAACATGTGCTCCCTGTAAATAGGACTCTCCCAAACGACGAACAGCCTCAGCTCCCGCATCTACGGCTGTCTTAACAGCTCCGACATCACCCGTGACGCTGACGTAGTACAAGCCACCTTTGACCTTCTCAGTTCCTAAAAGAGAAACATCTGCACACTTTAGCATGACATCTGCCGCCTCGACCGAACCGATAAAACCATAGGTCTCAATCATTCCTAAAGCCTTCATATATAAGTCCTCTCGTTACATCAAGTCAGACCAGTTTGAAGGGTAGGTAGTGTAGAAAATTTTTGCATTGTCTGGTGAGCCCCAGACAACATCTGATCCAGCCGGCACAAAGATGACATCTCCTGCTCGGCCGACATAGGTCTGGCCATCAATCTCAACAGAAACGGTACCTGAAATGACATAGTCAATCTCTTCGTACGGTAATTTCCAAGCAAAGTTTGATTGATCAATGGTCAAAAATCCAGCACTCATTTTTGATTCATCCTTGCTGACCAATTCTTGGAAACCGACTTTAGCACCAGGCGTTCCTGTATCAAAATCATCCATCCGAACCGTTCCACCCTTTACAACTTTCAGGCCATTTGCATGAGAAACGCAACGATAAGCTGGTGTTTCTTTGACGGGTTCCGAATCATTGGTATACAAAACCTTCTTCAAGAGTGTGAGTAACTCATCTGAAGTCAGATGATCCAATCCCTTCCCCGAGGTCTGAGAGGTAGAACCCCTTTCTGCCCCTTCTTTTAAGCAAATGCCGTATTTTTTAGCTTCATCACGCGCAGCTGGTGTCACAATGGTACCTGGTTCGATACAACAGAGCATTTTACCAGCTTCATGGCATTCCAATACATCTTTTGCCGTAATCAATTTTGCCATATTTTCTCCTTTCTAAACAATGGATTTGTAAGAATCCATTGTATTCTTGTTGTTCTACGAGAATCGTTCTATTTTTCCATTTTGCTTTTTGACGTCGTCATAATTTTCATCGATAATCCCAATGACCGCAGCATCAACAGGCATATCATCATCATTTAACATCCTCCGAGCAGCAGAACCTGTCACAATGATTACCCGATCACCGATACCTGCTCCCAGTGTGTCAACAACAACCATCAATTCTCCTGCCCTGTTGCCTCCCTTAACATCGGCCAGTAAAAATTTGACACCGTTCAAATTGTCAGATTTTCTGGTTGCCCAGATGGTATCGACTAATTCCGCAACTAGCATAAGAACCTCTTTTCTAATAGATAATATCCTGACTGCAATTCATAGCAATCCCTATCGGTGTCACAAACATAGGATTTTGTGGTTTGATGGTTTTAATCTTGGTTTCTTTTTCAATAATGGTTTCAATTCCTGTCAGACAGCTTGTGCCACCAACCAGGTAAATCACGTCCACAGCCATACCTTCAATACTTTTTTTGATAATTGAGGCTACCTTTTCAACCACCGGCTTTAGGACTGCCAGTAATTCCTTGTGGTGTTTTGGATCTCTTTTATAAGCATCTGCTTCCTCAAAAGAAAGTTTGTAGGCTCCCGCTATTACTAAGGAAAAATGTGTTCCACCAGTCGCTTCGTCCACCGACTTAATGACCTTCCCGTCTTTTAAAATTGAAATCCCTGTCGTTCCACCACCAATATCCACAATGGCACCATTCTTTAGACCAACAATAGTATTGGCTGCTGTTGGTTCGTCAAGCAGGGCCGTCAATTCAAATCCAGCTCCTTGGACGACGTTCTTAATAGCGCCACCATCTAAGGCATCTGTACCAGGTGGAATGGCTGCTGCTGCGTAGAGCAACTCTGCGTCTAACTGCCGCTCGAGAGACTCTTTTAACTCTCTCACGATTTGAATGGCACCGATATAATCTACAATCATCCCATCTTTGATAACAGAAGCAGAACGATGAGCGCCGGCCACGATATTTTTATTTTTATCTAGGACAACCAGTACAATATAGGCAGTGCCCAAATCCACCCCAGTCAGGTAAACCTGACTCTTTCCTTTAATTGGTCTTTTCTCGACACGTTCAAAATCTGCAACGTATTGATCACAGGATTTAAGGACTGTTTGTGGCATCTTGACTCACTTCCTCTCTTGTCTGTAAATAATAGGCAATCAACTGACCAATACGGTCAAGTAAAATAACCAACTCTTTTTCATTTCCAAGATGAAAATCTTGGACCACCCTCTCTAAATGGAAATAGAGGGGATACAGCTTCGTTAGCACACGACCATTCTCCGTTTGGAGAAACAAACCAACATTGGATAAATTCCCCACTATAAACTTCCGATCAAGCTGTCCTGAGGAATGATTTCCCTTGATAAGTGGGGGTAAAAGACACTCTCCACCACTTGTTAAACTAGCGAGATAACGTTCTAGGGCCGTCAACTCTTGGGCTAGTACCAAGTCACTAGAAGCCAAATCAAAGGCAACTTGTAAGAGTTCACAGCGAATATCCAACCATCTGGTATCCTCCCTCCAAGTTCTCTCTTGGGTTCTTGATTGAGGTTTGGGTAGGCTGGTTGACGTGGTTTTCTGACAAAGGGCTTTTTCATCTAGGATCTTAACCTTACGATCGAGTAAGAAGGTTCTCGCTCCAGGTGTCAGACGCTGGTCTTTTTTTACTGTAAATGTCTCAAATGGAAGGTTTCGATACTCAGTTCGCAAATCATCTTCGGTTAAAAATTTCATATACTACTTCTTTCTTTAACGGCTTCAGATGATTCCTTTCACGTTTTCCATTTCTTATAAGGCTCGATAAATAGCCTCTAGGTCCTCGATAGTGACAGAACGTGGATTTCCAGATGTACAGGCATCCTCAAGGGCACGTTTTGCCATTTCAGGAATCATAGCAGTAAATCTTTCGCGATCAATTCCGATTTCCTCAATCGTCATTGGCATCTGCATATTTTTTGCTAGGCATTTAATGGCGTAAATCAATGCTCTGGTAGCTTGTTTTGGATCTGTACCATAAATTCCTAACAGATTGGCTAATTGAGCGTAGCGTCTAGCAGTAGCCGTTGTCTCCTTTCCATCTAAAGAGGCATTAAAGGCAATCACATGGGGAAGGAGCATAGTGTTGATTCGACCATGCGACAAGTGGAAAAAGGCGCCAATCGCATGGGATAAACTATGGCAAATGCCTAATCCAGCGTTATTAAAAGCTACACCTGCAAGAGCTGAAGCATTATGCATTTTTTCACGCGCGAATTGATTCTCGCCATTTTTAAAAGTCTCAATCAGATAACGATGGGTCAAGGATATCGCTTTTTCTGCGCAGGCATCTGAAAAATCTGTCGCACCATTTGCCACATAAGCTTCCAAACCATGAGTCAAGACATCCATTCCAGCATCTGCTGTAATAGCTGGTGGAACAGTCATTGTAAAGTAAGTGTCCAATACTGCCATATCTGGCACCATCTCATCATCTATAATGACAAATTTTTCATTTTTAGATGGATCTGAAATCACGGCAAAGGCTGTAATTTCACTCCCACTACCACTGGTTGTTGGAATTGCCACCATTTTAGGTTTGGCTACTTTTTCAGATTCTGTATAGACTTTAATGACTGCCTTGGTGGAATCAATCGCTGATCCACCTCCCAAGGCAACAACCAAGTCTGGTTTAAATAGTTTGATTTCTGAGATACTCTCAGCAATCACTTCAATCGTAGGATTGGGGACAACTTTTGAAAAGACTTTTGTCTCAGCACCAGCTTTTTCAAGTTCCGTCGTTACAGCATCTACCATCTTGCTTTGGGCCATAAAGGGATCACAAATAATGTAGGCTTTTTTGACTGACAACTTGGAAAGAGCACTGGTGGAATGATGTCCCGTAATAAACTTAGGTCCTACGCTAAATTCTTGTGTTTTCATATCATTCCTTCTTCAATAGACTGACGGATGTTTTGGAGTTCTTGGATCTGTTGGTCATTGGATGGATCTAGCAGTAAAATCCTGCCGACCCTGGCCTTCTCTAATTCGCTTTTGCACCGCAATAGTCCTTCTAGGTCCTCTTTGTCCTTGATCAAGATCAGTCCAATAGTTGGAACTCGAAAGGCTTTTGCAAAATGAGGCGAGTAAATAGGAAAGCTACGGTCCGTAGATAACACCATAAAGACAGCGTTTGCATTTTGCTGTGTCGCAATAATATGCTTCATCATTCCGGCCCCTCTCAAATAAGAACTTGGAATGGAGATGCAATTCCTTAGATAAAGAATAGACTGGATATGAGGAATGTTCCTACTTCCTTCTAATAAGGATACAACCAGCTCCTTATCTCGATCATCTGGTCCAACCACCATCATTCGTTTTTTCATGACCGAGTCACTTTCACAACAGTAAAGTCCAATTGGTCTTCAAAATAGTTTAAAATCGATTGCAAGGCTGTTTGTACACTTTGCACATCCCCGCTAAACATGACTGAACCCGTAAAACGATCCACAAAACAAATATCTACATTGGCTGCTTTACCAGCAATATCTGCTGCAATAATGGCCGTTTCATAGGGAGTTAAGGCTAGAATACCAATTGCTCCAGACTCCTCAACACCCAAACTTTGGTAAACTGATTGAATCGGTGCAGCAATCATGTGAGCCAAGGTAATTTGCTTACCTGGGACGGATTCCTGGATAATCCGTTCGATCCCACTTATTTTCTCTATCAAAATCTGCACCTCCTTTTCAAGACTAGTGTTTCACAACTGTTACTGGAAAATCATAGGCTAAAATATAGGATTCAATCCGGTCTAAATCATACTGACTAAGAGAGGGATCGCCTTCGATCGGATATTCCATTCCTAATTGATGGTATTTGTTCACTCCCAACTTATGATAAGGAAGAAGATCTATCCCTTGGAAATTACTATAATCTTTGTAAGGAAGTAAGAAATCAATAATAGCTTGAATTTCCTCTTGACTATCGTTAATTCCCTTGAGCATAGGCATCCGTATTTTAACATTGTAGCCTGATTCAATAACATATTTTAGATTGGTTAGAATACGTTCGTTTCCAACACCCGTCCATTCATTATGTTTTTTAGAATCCATGTGCTTCATGTCAAAGAGAAAGAGGTCAACATAGGGTGCTACAGCTTGAAAAACTTTATTAGGAACATGGCCAGCTGTTTCGATTGCTGTATTAAGCCCATCTTGCTTACAAGCTTGTAGTAGAGCTAAGGCACCTTCTGGCTGGGCTAAACATTCACCACCCGACAGAGTGACCCCGCCTCCCGACATCTCATAGAAAGCATCGTCTTCATGGATAATCTCTAACAACTCTGAAATAGTTTTTGACTCACCTGCAACAGTCAGAGCGCCCTCAGGACACCCCTCAATATCTTCTTTTTTGGGAAGTCGCTTATTGTACTTACGGATATCAATTGGATGCTCCTTGTCTGCATAGTCAAAAGGACTAGGATTTTCAGGATTCTTATAGGAGAAGCAAATTTGACCTAAGGGACAAGTCGTTGCGCAAGAGTTATACGGTTTGCACAAAGTTTCTTTGTACATGACATTTGTTCCAAACTCCAGGCCTTCTGGATTGGCACACCACTTGCATCGCATTGGACAGCCCTTAAAAAACACAATTGTTCTGATACCAGGACCGTCATAAAGATTGTACTTTTGGACATTGAAGACATTGATTCTTGTCTCCTGTGTTTTCTTTTGCATTCCCATCACTGCTTCCTAATTATTTTCTTGATTTTTTAGCAATTAAACCTCTGTTTTCTCACTAAATTTTTGTTAATACGGTCCGTGAAATAATTTCATCTTGAACATCTTTACATAACTCAACGAAGAAGGCACTGTAGCCGGCAACACGAACAATTAGGTCACGGTATTTCTCTGGATGTTTTTGAGCATCAATCAAAATGGAGTTATCCAGATAGTTAAATTGCATTTCACCATTTCCAAGAATACTTGCCGTACGAAGGAGGGTAATCAGACTCTCTTCACCTTGAGGAGTGTCCAGCAAGCCTGCCATGATCTTAAAGTTATGCACCATACCGATGTTCATATTCTCATTAGCCATCTTGGAGACAGACTTGATAATAGCTGTAGGACCTTTTGTATCCATTCCATGATCAGGTGATATCCCATCTGACAATGGTGTCCAAGCACGACGACCAGAAGCAGAAGCACCTGTAATTTGACCGAGCGGTGTATTATTTGAAATAGATAAGGTACCGTGACTTAGAATAGAGTACAAAGTCTTATATTTACGGTGTTCTTCCTCAGTAAATTCAACAATATCTGCTGCAAAATGATCTACATAATCATCATCATTACCATATTTAGGTGCTGCCAAACAGTCTGCTTTGATTTGGTCATAACCTTCAAAGTCAGCTACCAAGGCCTTGTTTAGTTCTTCCAAGGTATATTTCTTATCTTCAAAGACTAATTTCTTGATAGCAGCCATAGAGTCTGCATAATTGGCCAAGCCAGACCAAACAACACCTGGACCAAAGTTATACATGGCCCCACCAGACTTAACACCACGACCATTTTCCATAGTCCCTTCATACATCATAGACATGAGCGGAACTGGAGCCAATTCTCTTTGGACACGTTGAGAGATAACAGTCATGACAGATGTCCACTTCGTCACATAACGAATCGTTTCCTTAACTGCTGCTTCAAAGTCCTCAAAGGTCTTATACTGATCAAGCGGTCCCATATCTGGTGTTACTGGTTTTCCATACCAAAGCGGGACGCCACGGTTCAAAGTTGTTTCAATCAAAATCGGCCATTGGGTGTAAGAGGTAGATGTCCATTGATAGAGACGACCAGATTTTTGAGGTTCCACACATCCCATCAAACAGTAGTCACGCGCATCTTCCATTGAAACACCTTTTGCTAACATCATCTTGATGTGACTATCGTCGAAGTGACAAGCCGGGAAACCAACACCCGCACGGATAACATCTACAATCTTTTGTAGATATTTGCGTGGTGATTTATTATTGATACGAGTTGCCAAGGTTGGTTGATATACTTTCACATGTCGAATTGCATCCATCAATAGATAAGTCAAATCATTGGTCGCGTCGCTACCAGAACGTGTTACACCACCCACACACATGTTGACAAATGGTTGGTACCCAGCAAAGAACTTAGAAGAACCTTCTGATGTCAACCACATCATTTCTGACATCTTAATGAACATAGAGCCAGCGATTTCAAAGGCTTGGAAATCATTCATACGTCCTTCTTCAATATCTTTCTTATAGAACGGATACATGTATTGATCGACACGACCGATGGAAAGTCCTGTTTGGTTTTCTTCACAGAGGAGCAAGTGCTGGATCGTTACCAAGTACTGCATAGCTTCCCAGAAGGTTTCTGGCTTATTGGCTGGTACGTTGGCATTGACACGAGAAATCATTTCCAACTCAGCTTTACGTTTAGGATCTTTTTCCTGGTTTGCCAATTCGGCAGCATACTCAGACATCCGTTTAGCGTAGATAATCACCCCTTCTGCAGTCAATATTTGCCCCTTGTAGAAATAAATCTTTTCAAGGTCATCTGGATTAGCGTAATCGAGTTCTTCCAAGTGCGCTTTAGCTTCAGCGATGATATCCAACATCCCCTTCTTCATACCGACGACATCATAACCCGGGTTAGAATCACCACCGCCAGACTGAGCATGGTAAGAACAGTCTGAAACGAAGGATTCTCCAGATAATTCCCAGGCACCGGCTTCACGGTACTGTGATTCGCAGGCTTCATCGACCGACTTACCTGCCCAGTAAGGGAAAATTTCTTCTACTAAAATTTTCTTATTTTCTTCTGAAAGATCATATGGATCCTGTGGACGAGTTGACACTGTATCTAACTCATCACGGAGCCAACGCCAAGAAATGTCAGGTGAGAAGGCACCCCAGCGCGGACCACCGTTTGGTGCACCAACCAGCAATTCATGATCTTGGATAACAAGTGGCGCAATTTTACAAAATTCCTTAAAGGCCGTTCCACGAAGGACGACTTTTGGCATCCCTTCATTTTCTTTAGAGACGCGGGTTAAATTAATGGCACGAACCAGAGAAATAGTTGGGCGTGCATTTAAATATTGATCTTTCAGAGCTTGCAAACGCGGAGTAATTCCTTCTGGTATCTCTGTCCCTTCTGCTACAAGGACAGGGGCTTGTTTCACTTCTGGCTTTGTGATATCATCTGAAACACTTTGAAAGATTTTAATGAGTGACGCACGTTCTGATTCACTTAATTTTTTAGTAGCCTCTTCTAATTTGGCTGTAAATTCATTCATATCCATAACTATTTTTTCCTCTCTTTAAACTATATCATTTGGATATTTGTATGAGACACGACAACTGATCCATCTTACTCAAAGCCTACTTGTCGAGTATAAGTCAGGTGCCTTGGCGTAATATTTTCTGAACGATATCCACGACCTGTTGTAATTCCGCCCAATATCAATGATGGTGCAAAACTGGATTTGACACCTGTCGCAGTACAAGCAGTTGGAGCATTAACCACTATCCGTCCAACTTCCTTGACCAGAGCAAATTCCCTGATAATTTTCCAGTCTGCCGAATGAATGGTTAAGGTGTGTCCCATCCTAAGTTCAGACAAAATACTCATGCATTTCACACAAGCTAATGTCCAATCCGGTTCCCTATAAAGAACGATAATCGGACAAAGTAATTTCTTATTAAAGAAATCTTCATTGTTCATGTAGTCTTGTACAGAAACCAAAACCTGAGTATTATCTGGAACAGAAAAACCTGACATTTTAGCCAACCATCTTGCTGATTTTCCATTGTAACTATTGAACATATTTCTCTCGGAAGCTTTCAAAAATGAAATCAATTGCTTTGTTTCATCTTCTGTCAAAATATGAGCTCCATTAGCTTCCATAATTTGCTTAATACGACCTGCAATAATATTTTCTGTTACAAGGAATTGCTCCGAACCGGGGAGAATCCCATGATTAAAGCTTCGTGAGTGTAGGACATCCTTGACTGCTTTGTCTAAATCAGCGGTCCGTTCAATAAAGACAGGCCCAGAAGATTCTCCACCATAAATCAGCGGGGTATTGGTCCTGAAGTGATTAGTGATGTACTCCGGACAACCGATGTTGATTAACAAGGACAATTTATCACTAAGTAACAACTCCATAACACTTGAATCTGTTGCTATTTCTGCTAACGATAGGCTCCCTTCTGGGTATCCCATCTCATCTAACAGTTCCAATAATTTTCTAATTGCCTCTAGGGTTGCTGGTCTAGTTAATTGATTAGCCACTAAAACCATAGCGTTCCCAGATTTGATAGCCAGTAACAAAAGATTGACAAGTAAAGTATAGGTCGGATAGGCAGGTAATAAGACACCTACAACACCTAATGGTACTCCGATTTCTATAACCTTCTCCTCGCTGTTCCCTGCAATAATGCCAGTACAGGATTCTTGTTGAAGCGTTTCTTCAAAACGCTTTAAGAACTCTTGGCAAAGGAAAACTTCATCCTCCTTCTTACCATATCGATTTTTAGAGACAAAATCTTCAATATAGGTTGCCCCATCGACTTTTAAGTGCTGAATTAATGCTTTACTGTATTGATCTAAATCAACCTGTGTCAGTTCTTGTAATTGAACAAAAGCCGTTTGAGCATTCAAGAGTAAGTTTCTAATTTCTTGGATAGAGGCTAAATCTTTGTCAATATACAACATATTCTGCACACTTTCTTATGATTAAGCTTCTACTTCAAGATTTTCGGGTAATAGACCAGATAATGAGTAACGATCAACGATCTTGCGAAGCTCCTCGTGCGGACCAGGAATCACAACGTGACTATACACCTCAGCTCCCATAGCCTCAACTGCTTTCACACCAGCTTCAACTGCCGTTTTACAAGCTTCTGTTTCTCCCTGAACAATCACCGAGATATACCCAGAAGCAACGTTTTCATATCCAATAACATCGACTTCAGAGGCTTTGACCATAGCATCTGCCGCTTCTAAAGCAAATACTAATCCAAAGGTTTCAATAGCCCCAATTGCTTGATATCTTTTCACGGTAGTCTCCTTTTTGTTCTAATTATCAATATCATGCACTGACACAATATCTCCAACACTTGGAATAGGCCTTGGCATAACATTATGAGCAGTCAATTTTCCAATGGCTGCAGCAGCTGCCGCACCAGCTTCAACAGATGCTCGAACAGCTGCGACATCACCTACAACCATGATGGTCACAAGAGTTGAACCAATATTTTCATAAGATACTAATTTGACATCACTGGCCTTTAGCATCTTGTCGCATGCTTCTAGGGCTGGAACTAATCCGACAGTTTCGACTAAGCCCAAGGCTTGTCCACCATAATATCTCATTTAATTTCCTCCGATTATCTTCTATATTCTGCTGAAATATATTTTTTGACGGCATCCAAGCCATCAGCATTGATTTTATATAAAATTCTTAACTGTTGGTTCTCATCTAAGTCATAACCAACCTGATCTAAATAACCGTTACATTCCAAAGACATTAAGTGCTCTAAAAAAAGAGGAGCTGTAAACTGTTTCTCGCTACCATACAAAGGCCTCAGCTCTTCCATTACTTGGAGCACATCCGCCTCTTCTACAGTACTCATATAGTTCAAAACAGCAGTTCTTGCTGGTAATAGTCGCATATGTTTAAACCTCTCTTTTTCTAAACAAATCCATTGGATTAGTCGTTACAATAATGGCACCCAATATGACAATAACAGAGCCGATCGCAATCGTTGGTGTTAGAGCCTGTCCTAAAAACAGAATACTAAAGAAAACACCCCAGAATGCATAAGTAATATTCAATGACATTCCGATGGCTGTACCAACCATGGCATTAGATTGGTACCATGTCGCATAAGAAATCGCAACTAAAGTACCTGACACCAGTAATAGCAACATAGGCAACGGAGCAGAAAGCATATCCTTAAAGAGACCTGTAGCACCAATAATTGGTACGATAATGACCATCTGAATCAAACCAGAAACAATTTGTCGAAGAGTAACAGCTACTTCCGAATCCAACATAGCTCCACCAAATGCTGAGATAGTTCCTTCAAGTCCCCAACAAACAGCTGCAAGGATGGCAAGGATGATTCCCATAGTAAAATTTGAGGCTCCTTCTGGCTTTACTAAATTTAAAATAACAGCACCTGCCACACACAAAATCATTCCCAAACCAACCCTAGGGGTAATCTTTTGTTTTAAGAAAATGGCTGCAAATAAAGCCCCGAAAGCAGCAGTCGTCGCAGATACAGGTATTGCAAATGCTCCTGCCAATGATAACCCAACCAAGTACGCTCCATTAGCGACAGGTCCACCCAAGATAAAACCTAGCAACATAATTTTTCCAGGTTTAGTGGCTAAACTTCTTCCAAGCTCCTTGGACTTACCCGTTCGGATAACATTTAGCAATAACGTACACCCTCCGAGGAAGTCATTTATACCTCCCATTACAAAGGGAGCCGCAAAGATACCTACGGCTGTCTTTATTGGATCCATTCCACTGATAATCATGATAACGAAGGAATAAATACCGTAAAATAAGCCCGAAATAATGCCGCTTCTAATTCCAAGCGAATGAAATTTTCTAGTTGCAGCAGCCATTTGCTGTTGCGCCAAAGTATGACTGTTGCTAGTGATATTTTGCTCCATGGAAAAACTACTCCTTTTTCAATGATTAATCTTTTTCTGGTAAAATGGTCTCCACTTCTACATGAGGACGTGGAATAACATGAACTGAAATTAGCTCACCAACCCTTTGCGCAGCTGCAGCTCCCGCATCTGTTGAAGCCTTAACAGCGCCGACATCACCACGAACTAAAACAGTTACTAAGCCACCTCCGACTAACTCTTTTCCAACCAAGACAACATTTGCTGCCTTAACCATCGCATCGGCCGCCTCAATTGCACCGATTAAACCTTTTGTTTCAATCATTCCTAATGCTTCAGAACTCATGATACAAACCTCCTTTATATATTTATTTTTTAGTTAAAAACAGTTTAATAATAAGAAGTTAAATCCATCCTTTAAGATATTTTACTTTTTTGATACCTCTTACACCTAAATTGTAAGCCTTTCCACTACGTTAAAGTCAACTATTGTCGTAAAAAATTTTTATTGTGAATTTTGTTACAAAATTTCTTGTCTTTTCCTTATTTTTTCTAATAATAAACAGTTTAATCGGAATTTTCTGAACAATAAATTGATTTGACCTCAAAAAAACCTTCCCCTTAGGGAAAGGTTTCGAAAACCTAAACACATACTCACATAGGTTGTTTGTTCAATAAGCTGCTACTGGACCAACTTGAGCTTGGTTTAAAATATCTCCTAAACTTTTGAAATAAGATCTAACTATCCCCATCTACCAAAGAGATTGGACTAGATATCTCTACTCAGCCAAGACCCAAGCTACCATTTAATAAACGTCTGTATGAAATAATCACCATCCTCAAGGCAAGGTACAAAACCAAACAACTCTACCTAGAGAGGGATAAGAAAAGACAAGAATCCCCCACTAATTATAGAACTGGTGAGAGATGTTTTCACGATATCCAAAAGAAAAAAATTCAACGGCAATTACAACAGCAAGAATGTTCACTAAAATGAGATAATAACCGACACGATAAAGCCATTATCATCATAGCAGCTCTTCCTTGCTAATGCTTTATATTCCAAAAAGTGAGAGGATATCACTGGGAAATTTGACTTCTTCAGAATTTTATTAACCATCCCCTTGACTACTCAACCTCTCCTTCACCCTCTCCGCTACTACTTCCGGTACGCCCAGTTCTCGTATCTCCTCGCTACTTGCTTCCTGGATAGCCGTAATGCTCTTGAAGTGTTTGAGGAGGAGCTGTTTGCGTTTAGGGCCAAGGCCCTCGATACCGTCCAGTTTTGAGGAGAAGCTGGTCTTGCTTCTAACCTGGCGGTGGAAGGTAATGGCAAAGCGGTGCACCTCGTCTTGGATACGGTGGAGGAGGAAAAATTCCTGAGAGTTTCTCGGCAGATCGACAACCGTCAGAGGATTACCAAAGAGGAGCTCATGGGTCTGGTGGCGGTCATTTTTTTGCAGACCAGCGATCGGAATGTTCAGACCTAGTTTGTCTAGGACAGACTGGGCCGCATTGACCTGGCCTTGGCCACCGTCGATGATGATAAGGTCTGGCAGGACAGTCCCCTCCCGCAGAGCTCTACTGTATCGTCTCTCAATGACCTCCCGCATGGAGGCATAGTCGTCAGGTCCAGCAACAGTCTTAATCTTGTACTTGCGGTAGTCCGACTTTTTCGCTCTGCCATTTTCAAAAACCACCATGGCCGAAACTGGCGCCGTCCCCATGATGTTGGAGTTGTCGAAGGCCTCGATACGGTGGAGCGTGGCGATGCCCAAGAGCTATCCCAGATTCTCGACCGCCCCTTGGGTCTTGAGCAGGTCCTTCTCTGCTAGATCGAACTGCTGCTGTAGGCTGACCCTGGCATTTTTGATGGCCAGATTGACCAGTTGCTTTTTCTCCCCCTTTTGGGGCGTGATGATTTTTGTAGGAATAATGGCTGCCGCTAGGTCAGCATCAATGCCCTGAGGAATAAAGATTTCCTTGGGCAGGAAGTGGCGTTTGTCCTAGTAAAACTGCCCCATATAGGTCAAAAAGTCCTCGTCAGGATCATTGTAGTAAGGGAAGAGCTGGCTGTCGCGCTCAATCAGCTTGCCCTGGCGGACAAAGAAGACCTGAACAGACATCCAGCCCTTGTCCACTGCATAGCCAAAGATGTCCCGATCCTGCATGTCCGCGCTCATAACCCGTTGCTTGGTCCGAAGGGTGGCGATACTGGTCAAGAGGTCCCTATACTCGGCCGCCCGTTCAAACTCAAGTGAACTGGCAGCGTCAGCCATTTTTATCCGCAACTCCTCCAAAATCTTGTCATCCTTGCCGTTGAGGAAGTGCTTGACATCCTCAGCCATTTTAGTGAAATAATCCTTGTCCACCTGACAAACGGTGTGGGCATGGCACTGGCCGATATGGTAGTAGAAACAGACCTTTTCAGGCGGATTGGTGCACTTGCGGAATGGGAAAATCCTGTCTAAGAGCTTCTTAATCTCATGGGCAGCATAAGAATCTGGGTAGGGACCAAAGTAAATGCCGTCGTGCCGTTTAACCTGACGGGTAATCATCAGACGGGGATAGGTTTCCTTGGTAATCTTGATAAAAGGATAGGACTTGTCGTCCTTGAGTTTGATGTTGAACTTGGGCTTGTTTTCTTGAATGAGGTTGATTTCTAAGAGCAAGGCCTCGGTGTTTGAGCCTGTTACGATGAACTCGAAATCCGCAATCTCAGACACCAAAAGTTCAGTCTTGGTGTCGTGACTGCCTCGAAAATAAGACCATACACGGTTTTTCAGGTTCTTGGCCTTGCCGACATAGATAATCTGCCCATGCTTGTCCTTGTGCAGATAACAACCAGGGCTGTCTGGCAGGAGTTCTAGCTTGTGTTTAATCAGTTGGTTCATAGGTCTATTATACGCTAATCCAAAAAAGGATTCCAATGCCAATAGTTTGCCTTGAAATCCTTATTTTTTAGATAACATAGCTTCTAAGCTAGACTGATAGGAAAAGCTGCGCTACATCAAAACTTTTTCACCTAGCGCTAGAGACTAGCTTAACAAATGAAGCAATTCTTGGTAAGTTCTAACTTCATAATCAGCCTGATAGGGGGTCTGGTTTTGCTGACCTTTAAAATTAACCCAAACCGTTTTTAAGCCAGCTGCAATGCCGCCAGGTATATCAGCTGTCAAGGAGTCGCCAATCATAAGCGCTTCCTCGTGCTGAAAATCCTCGATCTGCTCTGCTATTTTTTCATAGAAAAGCGCATCAGGCTTTTGGGTGCCTAACTGCTCGGAGATAAAAACTTGTGTAAAATAAGGACCGATGGGCGAGTTTTGCATGCGTCCCTGCTGGATTTTGGTGATGCCGTTGGTTGCCCCGTAAATCTGGTAGCCTTGGTTTGTCAGGTCTTTAAGAAGCTCAGCAGCCCCCGCAAAGGCATGCCCCTGCTGGCCCATGTAGCCTTGGAACTTTTCAGCCATGGTCGGACTATCAACTTCAATCCCAAAATAGGCAAAAGCCTTGGAAAACCGAGTGTTGACCAGTTCAGACTTGGTGATAAGCTTTTTCTCCAGGTCCTTCCACATGGCTTGATTCATGGGCTTATAATAGGCCCGAAAGGCCTCGTGATCTGAGAAATTCATCTCCTCTAAGAGCAAACCTAGCGCCACTTCTTCCCCCACTTCAAAATCAAGCAAGGTGTGGTCTAGGGCGAATAGTAGAAAAAAAGAATAGAGAATTCAACTAAAGTTAGCTATTCTCTATTCTAATTTTTACAAGAGTACGTATTCCGATATTTACAGTTTTTTAACGTATATAGGAGATATTAAAGGTAGTCTAATTTTAATTGATAAATTGCAAGAAAAAGTGCAACATTTATTTGAACTCGTTCAATAGAGCTTCAACGGCTGTTCTGTAAGCTAAACATTTTCGTGGTCGGTGATTGATGTCATCCAATGCTTTTCCTAAGGCTTTATCAGAAATAGTAGCTAAATCTGTTTTCTTGGGAAAATACTCTCTCAGTAACCCATTGGCGTTTTCATTGCTTCCTCTTTGCCAAGAAGAATAGGCATCTGCGAAGTAAAAGGGAATGCCTAATTTCTCCACTAAGGGATAGCAGGCAAATTCCTTTCCCCTATCCGAAGTGAAGGACTTAAAGGCTTCTTTTGGCAATAAGGTTAGGAGTTGCTCAATAGCTGAAAACATGGATTTGGCTGTTCTGTCTGGCATTTTAAAAGCCAAGTAAAAGCGTGTTTTACGCTCGACAAAAGTCGCCAAACATCCCTTGCTTTGACCTCTTGATGATACCACAGTATCTAACTCCCAGTGACCGAAGGTCTCACGACTCTTGACTTCTTTAGGGCGTTTTGAAATTGGTGCGCCAATCGTAAATTTCCCCCGTGTTTCTCTTGGTTGTCGGCTTTTTCCTTTTCGGCGTAGGACGCTTAAATCTAATTGTATCAAACCAGCATAAAGCCAGTTGTAGATGGTCTTAAAAGCGACCATTGGCTGGTGTTCAAGCCGATAGCGGCCACAGATTTGTTCAGGAGACCAGGAGGCGTTCAAACCTTTCTCAATCTTTGTTTTCAACTCCGGTGTCAAACCAGACTTTCTGCCTTTTTGTTTAGCCATTTGGTCATAATGTTTCTGTGCCAAATCTGCAGAATAGGAGGTCTGACAACGCCGGAGTTCTCTTGAAATAGTAGACTTGTGAACACCTAGTTTATTAGCAATCTGGCAAGGTTTTAACCCTAATTCCAAGTAAGTCTCTATCTTTATTCTCTCAGTTATGGTAAGATGTAAGTAACTCATAGATTTCCTCGTATTCTGTTGGTGTGGTTACTTACAGTTTACACGAAAGAAACTCTATGAGTTTTTTTGTTGCACTATATTTTACAATTTATCAATTATATAGCAAAAATCTGCAAAGGATCTATATGACCTGCTTCTAATAAAGAAAGTTGCACACGGGCAAAGGCCTCCAAATCACGGCTTCGATCCAAATTTCCCATATCAATAGTTTTAAAATGTGATTGATTGAGCAGCGTGATAAGCTTCTCTTTAGCTGACGACGAATCGCCCGCAATCATGACCAGAGGTGATTCAGTAGCAATTACTCTACTTGAAGTAAAGGTAGTATTGAAGGCTTTGATAAATGTTAAATTGGGAAAAAGTTCTGCTAGTTTTAGGCTAGCAGACTGATGTGGTGGAAAAAGAGAAGCCTTTGTCTGGTAATCTAGAGGATTACTAATGTCTATGATAATTTTATTGGTAAAATGGTCTTGATTGGGATAGATGAGACTAACCATATCCTCATAAGGGATTGCAAAAATTACAAACTTACCCTGCACTATTTCTTGTTCTCGTCCAAGGATTTGGACAGAAATTCCAGCCTGTTCAAAATGCCTTGCTAAGGCTTGCCCCATCTTACCTTTGCCAATAATACTAATAGCAGTAGTCATAACTTACTCTTCTCCTCTCACCCCATACTGATAAGGTAACCCCAAATGCTCCCGCAAGGTTTCTCCCTCATAATCCTTATGAAAAACGCCCCGCTCTTGAAGAATTGGTACCACTTCGTCCACAAAGCGGGACAAGTCTACCTCATAGACATCTGGCATGACCCAGAAACCATCAGCAGCTCCTGCATTGAACCAATCGCTCAAGTGGTCCGCAATGTCCTGAGCATTCCCGACTGCCGTCGGGTGGTAGTCGATGACCGAATGATTGACCACTTCACGAAGTGTCCATCCCTCACGTGCCACCTTGATAACATTTTCTGTACGAGGGTCGCTGTATGGTGTGATTTCGATAGCATCTAGGATGTCCGCTGAAATCGGTTTTTCTATATCAGCAGGCGTGAAATCAGTTCCTAACACATAGCTGATGTGGGCAACCCGTTGCAGGAAGGTTCTGTCGTCCAAAAGCGTGGCATGGCGCTCAATAGCGTCTTTTTTACTATCGCCAATGAGCGGCATGACCCCAGCGATAAACTTGATGGCATCAGGCTTGCGCCCATTGGCTACCGCTGCTTTTCGAAGGGCTTGACGCATGGCTTTTCCTTGCTCAATAGTCCAGACCTCACCGACATAAACATCAGCGTATTTGCCAGCAAAGTCAATACTGTTTTGCGAACCGCCTGAGTGGAAGATAACTGGCTGCCCTTGCTTGGAGGGGGGAATTGGTAGGCTACCGCTACTCTTAACATACTGACCCTTGAGATTGACTGCCTTGACCTGATCATAGTCGGCAAATTCCTTGGTTGAATGATTGAGCTTCAAGGCGTCCTCACCCCAGCTTGCCCAGAGATGCTCGACCACTTGGACGAATTCCCCTGCCTTGCCATAGCGGTCAAAGCTTGATGATAAGTCAACACCATAGGCATTAGCACTGACACCGTTAGCACCTGTCACGGCATTCCAAGCTACACGCCCCTCACTCAGAGCATCAAGTGTTTTAAACTGTCTAGCCAGCTCATAAGGATTGGACCATGAGGTCGCTCTGGTAATCCCCATTCCGATGCGGCTTGTGTTGTTGGCAATCATGGTCGCAATCAAGAGGGGATCTAGTCCCATAGTCTGCATATCGCCATTGTCAGTCGCCTTGGTTCCTGGGAAATCACCAAAGAACATAAATTGGAATTTGCCTTTTTCGGCTATCTGAGCAGCCTTTATGTCCATCGAAATATCTGGATACTTTTCTAGTTTTACAGCTGGATCCATCCAAGAACGAAAGTTAAGCCCTGCTGCACCAAACATGGCGAGACCTATTACCATTTGTTTTTGTTCTGTCATACTAAATCCTCAATTCCACGCATTAATTTGTTCATAATCACCGACACAGGTTCAATCTTATCAATCATCGAAATACCTAATCCAAACGAAGCGAATCCCTTGGTCAAATCGCCAAATAGCATACCGTCACGCATACCATTATAACCACGTTGTACTTCATAAATTTCTTCTTCGCTGGCACCTGCCTGACTCATCTCCAAGAGTTTATTTGGAATTTCCCCAGGAAGAGAACGATAGTAAGCAGGAACAGTCCGATAGAGAAGTAAGTCTGAGGCATTAGCTGTCAAGGCTTGCTCCTTAATATTTTGAGCCAAAATAGACTCTTCTGACATCATGAAAGCTGTTCCGACATATAGACCTTCTGCTCCTAGAGCAAAGGCTGCACGAGCAGTCCTATCATCCACAATCCCTCCTGCTGCCATGACAGGTACATGACCTTTAGCTGCATCAACAATCATTGGCACTATAGAGAAAGTACCAATAACCTTTTCTGGAACAGTCCCGCCTTCATCAAAACCCGTGGCCACAATGATGTCTGCACCACCCTGGATAGCTTCTTCTGTATTTTCAATAGTTGGGTTGCTTGCACGAAAGACCACTTTAATCCCTTTTTCATGGAATCGGGCAGTCCATTCAGCAGAAAAAACACCAACCATGACAGCCACCTGAACACCCTCTTCTACCATGAGGTCAAGCATAGGACCGGTGAAAATATCAGTCATAGGATGGCCAGGAGCAACATTGATACCTAGAGGCTTGTCTGTTATTTGACGGGCAATACGAATCTCCCGACGCATATTCTCGATAGTTTCTTCTACAGTTGTTGCTGCTACTTTCTGACCTGCACTAATACCCAGTACGCCTAGTCCTCCTGCTGCACTCACTGCTCCGGCATAATTACCATTTGTCAACCAAGCCAGTGGCCCTTGAATAATTGGTTTTTCAATACCTAAAATGTCTGTAATACGATTTGCCATTTGATTTCTCCTTTGTGCTTTGTTATACTTCAAATATTACAACTGTCATTTAAAATCGTCAAATGACACTTTTAAACTTATTGTCACTTAGATTACACAAAAGGAAGAACTGTCATGGTCAAACTAGACTTACGTTTTGAAAAAACAGAAAAAGCCATACAAGATGCTTTTTTACAGCTCTTGATGGCTAAAGAACTTAGGCAAATTTCAGTTAAAGAAATTTGTCAAAACGCACATATTTCTAGAAATGCTTTCTATCAACATTATGAAACTAAGGAACATCTCTACCAAGCAATCCAAACAGAGATATTACTGGCTATTGAATACGCCTGTAGACCTGTAGCTGAAAATATTGCAGATATAAAGGCGTCTGAAAACCGACAATTTCTAGATAATATCCTGATTGCTGTCAATCAACATCAGGAAAAAATTTACCAATTACTGAAAAGTCAGCCAGCAAATTTTTCACTAGCCTTCCGTGATATGCTCATCCATGCTACAAGCAAAACAAATCAGCAATTTACAAATAATGTCAATCTAGCTTTTATTCACATCTTTTCAGGTGCGGTTGCGTCATTTATTAGCTATTGGTTATTAGAAACTGATTTGACACTACTTGAAGCTCAGGAACAACTGTTTACTACTTTACAGTATTTAAGAAATAGTTGATTTAATTGAACTTAAACACTATACTCATAATCTTCTCCAGGTAAGATTTCATCATCTTTCATAGAAAGATCTACATCTATCTGCTATGGGACTTGTGAGAAAGATAACTAATATATTGGTACTTTTAAATTTAACCTCTCATATACTACCTCAAACATCTTGACTGAGTCTTACACTCTACTCCACTTCATCACTCAACTCCTGTAAGCATTCGTACATGCTCAGCTGTTGCCTGCTGGCATTTTAGACTCTTGCTAGATAAATTATTATAGCTATAATACCTCAAAATCTAATTACAAGTTAAACCAAAAACCTACAGACTTGTCAGCCAAAGATTCAAAACATGGTTACTTCTCCTCCAAAAACCTAAATAATTTTTGAAAAAGATAAATTGCAAGAAAAAGTGCAACAAAAAAACTCACAGAGTTTCTTTCGTGTAAACTGTAAGTAACGACACTAACAGAGCACGAGGAAATCTATGAGCTACTTACATCTTACCATAACTGAGAGAATAAAGATAGAGACTTACTTGGAATTAGGGTTAAAACCTTGCCAGATTGCTAATAAACTAGGTGTTCACAAGTCTACTATTTCAAGAGAACTCCGGCGTTGCCAGACCTCCTACTCTGCAGATTTGGCACAGAAACAGTATGACCAAATGGCTAAACAAAAAGGCAGAAAGTCTTGTCTAACTCCCGAGTTGAAAGAGGAAATTAAGAAAGGTTTGAACGCCTCCTGGTCTCCTGAACAAATCTGTGGTCGCTATCGGCTTGAACACCAGCCAATGGTCGCTTTTAAGACCATCTACAACTGGCTTTATGCTGGTTTGATACAATTAGATTTAAGCGTCCTACGCCGAAAAGGAAAAAGCCGACAACCAAGAGAAACACGGGGAAAATTTACGATTGGCGCACCAATTTCAAAACGCCCTAAAGAAGTCAAGAGTCGTGAGACCTTCGGTCACTGGGAGTTAGATACTGTGGTATCATCAAGAGGTCAAAGCAAGGGATGTTTGGCGACTTTTGTCGAGCGTAAAACACGCTTTTACTTGGCTTTTAAAATGCCAGACAGAACAGCCAAATCCATGTTTTTCAGCGATTGAGCAACTCCTAACCTTATTGCCAAAAGAAGCCTTTAAGTCCTTCACTTCGGATAGGGGAAAGGAATTTGCCTGCTATCCCTTAGTGGAGAAATTAGGCATTCCCTTTTACTTCGCGGATGCTTATTCTTCTTGGCAAAGAGGAAGCAATGAAAACGCCAATGGATTACTGAGAGAATATTTTCCCAAGAAAACAGATTTAGCTGTTATTTCTGATAAGGATTTGGACAAGGCTCTATCTGACATCAATCACCGACCACGAAAATGTTTAGCTTACAGAACAGCTGTTGAAGCTCTCTTGAACGAGTTTAAATAAATGTTGCACTTTTTCTTGCAATTTATCAAAACTAATAAAAATAGTTCTCAGTAGTAACATCTGATTACTATAAAAATCCCACTAGCATATCACTGATGGGATTTTTATAATCTCAGTGTCCAAAATTACCTATAACACCTTTTCCAAATGATACAGCTTGGAGGTAAAATCCCTAACACCGGCATCGAATTCCTCTGTCGATAGGGGGAGACCTGCATGCATCAAGGCATCTCCCGAATAGACTGGACCGCCATTAATTCTGTAGCGAGCCTGAGCTTCTAATCCTTTGAGATAGAGGCGACGATTCCCTTCATTAACTCGTAGGAGACTACGGTAAACACAGACAAAGACTTCTCGACCATCCTCAGAGACTACCTGCCAAGCAGTACTGTCTCCCTCAAATGGACTTAGCAAGCGTGTGAAGGTTCCGTATTGGAAGGTTCTCCGAGCCTTCTTATAAAAAACTATCTGGTCTTTAACCTCTTCAAATTCTTCCTTACTCAATTCAGACAGGTCTAATTCATAACCAAAGGCTCCGAAATAAGCTACATTGGCCCGAGTAGACAGAGGTGTTACCCGATGGACCTGCTGATTAGGCACTGCGGAGATGTGACAACCCATAGCAGACAAAGGATAAACCAGGGAAGTCCCGTACTGAATAGCTAAACGCTCCTGGGCATCTGTATCATCACTGGTCCAGGTTTGAGGGGCATAATAGAGCATACCAGGATCAAATCGAGCACCACCGCTTGAACAAGATTCAAAGAGAATATGTGGAAATTCACTCGTCAACTGTTCATACAAACGATAAAGATTGAGGATATAGCGATGGAAAATCTCTCCCTGTCTTTCCTTATCTTGTGTCACGCTAAAGACTTCCGTCATGTAGCGGTTCATATCCCACTTGATATAGTCAATATCATATTGACTCAAAAGAGTATGCAGTTGTTGGTAAATATTTTGATAGACATCCTCTCTTGAAAGGTCTAGGGTAAATTGATGTCTACCCGGTGATTGACTTCGATTAGGGTGATGGAAAATCCAATCTGGATGCTTCCGATAGAGTTGGCTATCCTTATTGACCATTTCAGGCTCAATCCACAAACCAAAACGCATGCCCATCTCATGAACTTTTTCAACAATCCCTGTCAGACCATTTGGCAGTTTTTCCATATTAACCTGCCAGTCACCTAGGCCAGCACGATCGTGATTTCTCTCTCCAAACCAGCCATCATCCATGACAAACAACTCTACTCCTACTTCAGAAGCCTTTTGAGCTAGAGTCAGAATACGTTCCTCATCAAAATCAAAGGTCATGGCCTCCCAGTTGTTGAGCAAAATTGGACGTTCCTTGTCTCTCCATTCTCCTCTGGCTAGACGTTTTTGATAGAGACTATGGTAGGTCTGACTCATCTGGTTTAAACCACCATCGCTATAAACCATGACCACTTCTGGTGTTTGGAAGGTTTCTCCTGCTTGGAGTTTCCATTCAAAACGTTCTGGATGAATTCCCAGAATGACCCTAGTCTGTTGGTAGGGGGATACATCCACTTGGGCTAGAAAGTTACCACTGTAAACCAGAGAAAAACCTAGAACTTCTCCTTGGTGTTCATCTGCTGTCGGTCTAGCTAGGGCTAAGAATGGATTATGCTCAGCGCTACTAGCTCCCTTAAGGCTATAGACAGATTGAATTCCTTGATGGAGAGCGCTTCTTTGTAGATGACGTTCCCTGCTCCAAGCCCCATCTAAATGAATCCAGTCGTAGTTGCTATCTGGCAAATCCAAATTCATGGACAAGGCACGCTTGAGTCGAATGGTTTGTTGCCCATACTGTTCAAAACGGGCACTACGCGTCACTACGGACTGTTTTTCATAAATACTATAGAGCAAATATAAGCGAGTTTCAGAAACCCTATCCACGAGGCTTATTTCCAATGAAGTGGCCTCATCTGAATTTTCAACATAAGTAACTGGCAAACCTTCTAGAGACTCTTTTCCTGAAAAAATTCGGAAAGAATCAAAAGTAAAATGAGAAAGCTGGCTACCATCTTCTTGACCAAGCAGAAAAGCTGGCTGAGCAAAGTCCCCTGTTCCATAAGAAGCATACTCTTGCCTGGTATGTTGTAGGGAAAAGGTCGGATCATCCTCAAAAACATAGGAAGTTAGCGGACGATTTTTATTTTCCAACAAATGCCCATAAGTATCATCTGTGCTAACACGTTTGCCAAAATAAAGGTTACCAATATGCCCATTGGGTAGCACACACAGGATATAGCTCAGACGATCATTAAAAAGATGAAACTCCTTTTCCTCTTCCTTAAAAAGAATACCCATAGCAACCCCCTATAACTTGCCGCCTGATGTCGCAATACCTTGTACAAACTGTTTCTGGAAGATGATGTAAATGACCACCATCGGCCAAATGGCCAGTACACTTGCCGCCATCAGTTGCGGATAGTTAACGGAGTAGGCACCTTGGATTTTTGAAAGGGCGCTTGAGAGGGTCGCTGCATCTGCTTCGGAGTTGATAATCAAGGGCCATAGAAGATCCTTGAAGGCAAAGAGGGCTGTAAAGATCCCCAGGGCAATCAAGCCAGACTTGGCCAGCGGCAACATCACCCGGAAAAAGGTTTGGCCGATATTGCAGCCATCCAGCTCTGCCGCTTCTTCCAACTCTTTTGGCAAACCTGCAAAAAACTGTCTCAGCAAGAAGGTACCAAAGGCCGACACCAAACCTGGGAAGACCAGGGCGAAAATGGTGTTGCGCATGCCCATTTGATTGACCATCAAAAACTGTGGAATGACAAAGATTTGTGAGGGTACCATCATCTGGAAGAGCACCAAGCCAAACAGGAAGTTTCTTCCCTTGAACTCCAGACGGGCAAAGGCGTAGGCCGCCATGGCACTAAAGAGGACGGAGCTGACAATCCGCCATAGCATCATTAAAATCGTATTCACGTACAGGGTGAAGAAGTCGTTGGTACGAATCACCTCTGTATAGTTTCTCGTTTGCCAGACTGCAGGAAACAGTCGGAAAGGATTCATCTGGGTGGACTCTGAGATGGTTTTGAAGGAGGTCAAGACCATCCACACAAAGGGAACAATCATTCCCAAAGCCACTAGAATCAAGAATCCGTGAATCCCAATAGCAGTCAGATATTTTTTTTGTTTCATACTCTTCCTCCCTATCTATAGTGGACCCATCTCTTCTGAACCTTCATCTGAACAAAGGTGATCATCATAATGATGAGTAAGAGCAGCATGATGATGGTCGAACCATAGCCCTTGTCAGAATACTTGAAGGAGTTATTGTAGAAAAGATAGACAAGAGAAACCGTCTTCTGATAAGCCGGACTCGTATTGCTCACCATCATGTAAATCCCATCGAAGACCTGCATGGCTGAAATAACACTGGTGACAACGACAAAAAAGAGGGTTGGGGACAGCATCGGCAGGGTAATGTAGAAAAATTGCTTGATGCCACTGGCCCCGTCAATGGTCGCTGATTCGTAGTAATCTTTCGGAATCTCTTGGAGACCTGCCAAAATCAAAATCATGGCGTAACCGACTGAACTCCAAATCCCAATGATCGCAATAGAATAAAGGGCGATTGATGGGTTTTCAATCCAGTTGACCTTTCCAATGCCGAATTGCCCTAGGATATAGTTAATGAGACCATAATTGGTATTGTAGAGCCATCTCCAGACCATGGTCACCGCAGCGGGTGCCGCTACCATGGGCAGGAAATAAATGGTCCGATAGATGTGTTTGCCCTTGATCTTTGAATTGAGCAAGACCGCCAAAATCGTTGCAAACACAACCGTTGCAGGCACGACCACGATGGTGTAACGAATCGTATTCCAAGTCGCTTGCCAGACCTCAGGATCGGCAAAGAGTTTTTGATAATTGCTTAAACCCACAAAAATCTCACCCTTACCAAAGTCTCCGCTTCTGTAAAAGCTCATCTTAAGAGTCTGGATAATCGGAATGATGTTCAGAATCAACAAACCAATAATGGTTGGTGCCACCATACCCAGTCCCCATAAGAGCTGATCTCGTTTCTTTTTCTTATGCATACAATCTCCTTTAACAAAACAGAGGGAGCTACCACTCCCCCTGCCTCATCAACTAGACTTATTTTTCCAAAGCCAATTCTTCGTTCATCATCTTCGCCATTTTGGCTGCTGCTTCCTTCACAGTCTCTTCGCCCAAGTAAGCTTGCTTGTACAGTTCGTCAGCTTTTGATTCCCACTTAGTGGTCACGTTTGAGTAAGGACGAATTTGTGCGTAGTCATCCATGTCGATGAAGTTCTTGATTGCAAAGTTTTTGTTGGAGTTTACCCAAGTATCTGCAGTACCTTCATAGGCTGAGATGGCAACACCCAGTTCAGCTTGCATTTCTTGACCTTCTTTGGATCCGAGGAATTCAACCCATTTCCAAGAAGCTTCAGGGTTTTTGGTGTTAGCTGCAACTGCGTTACCCAAACCGTTGAAGATAGTAGCACGTTTTTTACCTTTTGGCAAAACAGCTACATCAAAGTTTTCACGGATGTAGTCATCGTTGGTGAGACCTGACAAGTTCCAAGAACCAAATACTGCCATAGCAACTTGTCCATTACGAAGAAGGTCCCAACGCTCAGAGTCTTCTGTCACTTTTGGAGAAAGCCCTTCGCTTACAAAGCTAGTGTAGTATTCCAAGGCTTCGATAGTTTTTGGATCGTCGTAGCCTGAAACCTTATCTTCTGTGATAACAGTTCCTTCGTTTTGGTAGATGAAGTTGTAGAAACCTTCTTGGTTGATCAGCGGTGCCAAGAAACCATATTGGCTGCCATCACCCTTGGTCAATTTCTTAGCGGTATCTTTCAGAGTTGTCCAATCCCATGTATCATCTGGGTAAGCAATACCCGCTTGATCAAACAAGGTTTTGTTGTAGATAAGAGCGATGGTATCGTAATCTTTTGGAATAGCGTATTGGCTACCATTGACATTGTAGATACCAGTCAAGCCTTCTGGGTATTTACTCAAGTCTATCAAGTCGCTCTTCTTGATGTAATCGTCTAAATTCAACAACATCTCATTTGAACCGTAGCGATAGATTTCATTTGAATGCATCCAGAAGGTATCTGGCAAGGAACCTCCTGTTGCTCCTGCTTCCAACATGGTCCAGTAAGCATCCCATTCAACCACTTGAATATCCACTTTGATATTTGGATTTTTTTCTTCAAACTTATCTGCAATCTTACGAATACCTGGTTCCTGTCCAGAATCCCAAATGGCATAAGAAACGGTGGTTTGTTTTCCGGAATCAGCTGACTCGGTGGGTTTTGCTTCTTCCTTACTAGAGCCACAAGCTACCAATGCAAGTACAGAGGCAGCTAAAGTAATGGTTTTTCCCATTTTTCTCATCAACATAAAATTGACTCCTTTTCGTTATTACCTTTTAGAAAGGTTTAGTGTTTTGTTATCTTTATTCTATCAGGAAAACGCTTACTTTTACATGTCAATTATTGACTTAAAATATATTATTTTTTATAATTAATTGTTTTATTTCATATAAAATGTCACAATTTCATATTTTATGGTATAATGGTAAGTGTTTACAAGAGTATGTTAGAGGAATTATTTGATGGCAAAAGTAGAATTTTATCTTTTTAATAATCAATCCTATATTGATCTTTTTCCTATCCAGTTTGGTCGAGAAGAGTGTGAACCCCTGCATTCTTTCGGCCCAGCTACACGAAAACATTATCTCTTCCACTATATTATTTCAGGCAAGGGAACCTTCTATATTTCGGGGCAGGACAAGGCTTATAACCTATCAGCTGGTCAAGGTTTCTTGATTTGGCCAGACTTAATTTGTAGCTATGAAGCGGATAAAAATGATCCCTGGGCCTATATGTGGGTTGAATTTGATGGTTTAAAAAGCGAGCATTTCTTGAAGTTGGCTGGCCTTAGTAAGCATCAACCGATCTTTAACCAAACTACTTCTCCTACAGAAAGTCCTGTTTATCAAGAAATGAATCTCTTGCTAAAGAATCACGATAAACGCAGTGCCTTCATTATTTCCCATCTTTATCTGTTTCTAAATGCCGTCATCGACTTATCGATGAGCCAACATCCCATCACCCACAACGATATCACAGAACTCTATATTCGAGAAGCGGTAAACTTTATTGAACGCCATTACCAGGAATCTATTACAGTTGATGATATGGCCAATCACTGTAACCTCAATAAACATTATTTCAGTCGACTCTTTAAAAAGGAACTCAATACTTCCCCTCAACAATTCCTCATCCAATATCGCCTCAGCAAGTCCTGTGAACTGTTGCGTAATACAACCTTATCCTTACATGATATTGCTATAAAAGTTGGCTACTCTAACCAATTTAACTATTCTACTGCTTTCAAACGACAATACTTGCAAAGTCCTAAAATATGGCGCAAAGAGAATAGCCATCTAATTGACTCTGGAGATTCTACAGAATGACCCATTTAAAAATACTATTCGGTCTTCTTGGAGGAGTAAGCAAAAAACCGCATGAAAAAAATTTTCAGCGGTTTTTTTATATGATAAATTGCAAGAAAAAGTGCAACATTTATTTAAACTCGTTCAAGAGAGCTTCGACAGCTGTTCTGTAAGCTAAACATTTTCGTGGTCGGTGATTGATGTCAGATAGAGCCTTGTCCAAATCCTTATCAGGAATAACAGCTAAATCTGTTTTCTTGGGAAAATACTCTCTCAGTAATCCATTGGCGTTTTCATTGCTTCCTCTTTGCCAAGAAGAGTAAGCATCTGCGAAGTAAAAGGGAATGCCTAATTTCTCCACTAAGGGATAGCAGGCAAATTCCTTTCCCCTATCCGAAGTGAACGTTTTAAAGGCTTCTTTTGGCAATAAGGTTAGGAGTTGCTCAATAGCTGAAAACATGGATTTGGCTGTTCTGTCTGGCATTTTAAAAGCCAAGTAAAAGCGTGTTTTTCGCTCTACAAAAGTCGCCAAACATCCCTTGCTTTGACCTCTTGATGACACCACGGTATCTAACTCCCAGTGGCCGAAGGTATCACGACTCTTGACCTCTTTAGGGCGTTTTGAAATTGGTGTGCCAATCGTAAATTTCCCTCGTGTTTCTCTGGGTTGTCGGCTTTTTCCTTTTCGGCGTAGGACGCTTAAATCTAATTGTATCAAACCAGCATAAAGCCAGTTGTAGATGGTCTTGAAAGCGACCATTGGCTGGTGTTTAAGGCGATAGCGACCACAGATTTGTTCAGGAGACCAGGAGGCGTTCAAACCTTTCTCAATCTTTGTTTTCAACTCCGGTGTCAAACAAGACTTTCTGCCTTTTTGTTTAGCCATTTGGTCATAATGTTTCTGTGCCAAATCTGCAGAGTAGGAGGTCTGACATCGTCTTAACTCTCTGGAGATGGTAGACCGATGAACGCCTAATTTTCGGGCAATCTTGCAAGGTTTTAACCCTAATTCCAAATAAGTCTCTATCTTTATTCTCTCAGTTATGGTAAGATGTAAGTAGCTCATAGATTTCCTCGTGCTCTGTTAGTGTGGTTACTTACAGTTTACACGAAAGAAACTCTATGAGTTTTTTTGTTGCACTATATTTCACAATTTATCATGGTAAAATAATCAATAAAAAGGAGTTTTACGATGCCATTTGTAAAAATTGAATTGTTTGAAGGGCGCACAGAGGAGCAAAAGGTTGCCCTTGCCCGCGAGGTTGCTGAGGTGGTTTCACGAAATACCAATGCTCCGCTATCTGCCATCCATGTCTTTATCAATGATATGCCGGAAGGAACCTACTATCCACAAGGCGAGATGAAGCGTAAATAAAAAAACAGCGTGATGCTAACTTAAGCAGTAGCAGGTCACGCTGTTTTTTTATTTTCTAAAGACTATCTCCGTTCCAGATGGAGTTTTTAACCACAACATAGTTGACCTTGGTTAAACTAGCAAGGTCACGTCCACCAGCGTAGGAAATTGAAGATTGAAGATCCTGTTGCATTTCAGTTAAGGTATCTGCAATATGGCCCTTGGCTGGGAGGAGAATTTTCTTACCTTCAACGTTTTTGTGCTCCCCTTTTTGGTACTCAGAGGCAGAGCCGAAATATTCCTTGAAAGCTTCTCCGTCAACCTCAACAGTTTTTCCAGGGCTTTCGATATGACCAGCAAAGAGTGACCCAATCATGACCATGCTTGCCCCAAAGCGAATGGACTTTGCAATGTCTCCATGAGTCCGGATGCCGCCGTCAGCAATAATTGGCTTACTAGCGGCCTTAGCACACCAACGCAGAGCGGCTAATTGCCAACCACCAGTACCAAAGCCCGTTTTTACCTTGGTGATGCAGACCTTACCTGGACCAATACCGACTTTGGTCGCATCTGCACCCGCATTTTCAAGTTCACGAACTGCCTCGGGAGTCCCGACGTTTCCAGCAATGACAAAGGTCTCAGGAAGTTCTTTTTTAATATGCTTGATCATGTTGATGACACTATCCGCATGACCATGAGCAATATCAATGGTGATAAATTCTGGTGCATCATCCTTAAGAGAGCTGACAAAGTCATATTCGTAGTCCTTGACCCCTACAGAAATAGACGCAATCAGACCTTGTTCATGCATACGGGAGATGAAAGGCTTCCGCCCAGCTTCATCAAAACGGTGCATGATGTAGAAATAACCCTCTTTCGCCAACTGCTCTGCCAATGGCTCATCAATAATGGTCTGCATGTTGGCTGGAACGACAGGGAGCTTAAAGGTATGGCCACCCAAGGTTGTCGTCGTATCTGCCTCTGAACGACTGGAAATAATGCACTTATTGGGAATGAGCTGGATATCCTCATAGTCAAAAACCGGCATATCATTGAACATAAAAAGTCCTCTCCCACCAGACGGCAGGCAAAGAGGACGTCAACTTTTAGTCACATCTAGCCTGAAAACGCCTATCGGCAGGTTTCTATTCTAAATTGACCTTCCTATAACTCTGGCAATAGCAGAGCATCGCTAGGTAAAAACTTACCCTTCCATCATTATTTTAAACCAAAGTTTGGGTTTTGTCAAATTTAAATCCACAAAAAAATATATCGTTCGCTTTTTAGGCAGGATTAGATTAACTGAGCAAGCCTAATTTTTCAAAGGCCTTGTAGAGACCGTCTTCTTCGACATCGTCCGTCACCATATCTGCCATTGCAAGGATTTCTGGTCCCCCATTGCCCATAGATACACCAATCTCACAGTATTCCAACATTGGAATATCAATCTTGGCATCTCCAAAGGCTATCGTATCCTTCCGCTCCAGACCAAGGTGGTCCAGAATAACTTGCACCGCATGAGCCTTGTTAATGTCCTTAACCCCTAAATCTCCAAAGAGGGCTGTCTCTCCACGGCCACCCCAGGTATGAGCTTCTAGATTTGGGAAGGCCTCTATCGAATCCAGATGATCTTGATAAGAATCCAAGACAAAGCTAACCTTATTAAGGTCATCACGATAGAGCTCGCCACCAAAAATCATACCATGCATGACATCTTCCACTTCCAAGTCCTTGAGCTGTTCTTCAGACATTCCTTTAGAGCGGCAATAAGTTTTGACCGTTTCACGCGCCCGCTCTCGGAAATTTTCAGAAGCAAAGAGACCGTTGTTGGACTCCAAGTAAAATTCCAAACCACGCCCATGGAGCCAGTCTACAATGGCTTTTGAATCTTCTGCTGAAATCAACTGATGCATGAGGACCTGCTCGTGGTGTTCAACGTAGGAACCATTACCACCAATCATGCCATCGAGGCCGATATCCCAGAGTTCAGGTTGCATCTCTGCTCGACTGCGTCCTGTACAAACATAAACCAAATGCCCCTTGTCACGCGCCTGACGAATGGCTTTAATCGCAGACTCAGGAATACGGTTATGGTAGTCCACCAAGGTTCCGTCAACGTCTAAGAAAATAACTTTAGTCATGAGAAAAACTCCTTTGTGATTGATACTTATATTATACCCCAAAGAAAAATGAGAAAGATAGTATTATCCTCCTCATTACTGGTATTATCCTATGATTTAATCAAGCAAGGCTGTATCGTAAATGGTAAAATCTGCCCGATAGATGATGAGGCGTTTCCCGTCAATCAAGAGATAAGTGGTGTTGGGTATCCCATCAGGTGCGGAAGTTGACACACGATTTCCAAAGAAGGTCGCCAGGGGACTACCGTTTTGAGAACGCACCAAGATCAACTTCTTCTCTCCCGTCCAGTCATTTTGTAACTGCTGGAAAAAGCGATTGACAAAGGGTAAACTCCGGTCTTCTGTATTAATTTCAAGAGTAGGGCCGTATTTTTCCATGTAATCGGTCAAGCCCTTCTCCTGAAAAATCAGAGTGGATCCGACATGGATGACCTGACTGCTACCAACAGAGATATCAAGAACAGAGGACTCCTTGGAGACATTACCATTATCATCCGTGATGTCAAAACGATTATCACTGTTAATGGAAATATTAGACCCCTCAACCTTATCGATAACTTGAGAATTTTCATCAAAGGTCCGAATGGTTCCTGACAAGCCCAGATATTGCTCCTGCGTCGTCTTGAAAAAATCAGTAATCGACTGACAGCCTACTAAGACCAAACTACTGAGGACTAAAAGCCCTATAACTTTATACTTTTTCATGGTTTTCTCCTTTCCTACAGTATACCATAGAGTCAGAAAACTTGCATTTTTCAAAGGTAGCCCTTATCATGAAACTATGACTTACAAACCATACATTTTAGGGCTCTGGAACTCCCAAATGCAGCCAAAAGCCTATAAGGATTTCTTAAAGACCATAGCAGAGCAGTTCAACTACCTCTTTGAGGTAAGCCTACATGACCTAGCGACTGGTGACCCATCCCAGGACAGACTCAACCAACTGGACGGCCTGTTAACTTGGGATAACTATTCCCTTGACTTGCCCACCCTCAAATTCTCAACAGAAAATACATCAGATACGGACTCTACAGTTTACGTCCATGACACTGAAAACTGCTGGCAGGATGGCGCTTTTTGTTTGAACCTTGCTAAAAGACTTCAACTCTTTCAGGCAAATTTGATTCCAAATCCGCTCACCCTTCTCCCCCTGAGTGCCAGTCTACACAATCAAGAGGGGACAACCTTATCCAGTAATCATAAACCATCAGATCCCTATGATTTTTTAGCTGACGACCAGGCTTCTCAAGATATTCCAAACTGGATTAGGCAAGATTTGCAAGCATCCAGCACCCATAGTCTCCATCTTACCCTACCGGCCATGTCCAGCCAGCAAATCCTCATCCAGTCCTACTATGGACTGGTTAATGAAGATGGTTCACTTGGAACTATTTTGCAGCTAGTTCAAGACATCAAACCACTCCTTGCTAGCTACCTCAAAGACTCAGGCCAAGCCCTAGTCGGCTGGTCAGATACCACTTCCGGAGCCTCCATCCATAATGACCATTTTGATTTTGAAGAGGAATAGATAAGACCGAATGAACGCTCATTCGGTCTTTTATCTATTTTCTCGTTTTAGGTGGAGATATACTTTGGGTACTCAAGTACCTCATACAGTTTATACTCACTCAAAATCTCAATAGACAAGGCAGGTTGACGTAGACATAAGAGAGTTAGGCAAGGAAACCTAACGACGTATAATTTTGATTTTGGAAGAGTATTATCTTTACTCATTGAGTTTTTCAGACCTGTATAGCAGGCTTGACTACTCCTCTCGAGTAACGGTTAGTCCACCGAAGCTTTGTGAGGTTGGCATAAGTTCGATACGGTTGACATTGACATGCTCGGGTTGCTCGATAAGCCAGAGAATGGTATTTGCGATGTCTTCTGGTTGAATACTGTTGGTGCCCTCGTAGGTTTGTGTAGCTCTGCTATCGTCTCCCTTAAAACGAATATTGGAGAATTCTGTCCCTCCGCAGAGGCCAGGTTCGACGTTGGTTACACGAACCTTGGTTCCCGCAAGGTCCGCCCGCAAATTAAGGGAAAACTGCTTGACAAAGGCCTTGGTTGCCCCGTAAACATTACCACCCATGTAGGGATAATTGCCGGCCGTAGACCCGATATTAATCACTTGACCAGACTGACGCTCTACCATAGCAGGGAGAATTTGGCGTGTGATGTAGACTAGTCCCATGGTATTGGTCTCAATCATGGTCATCCAGTCCTTGATATCTGCTTCATGGGCTTTTTCCAGTCCCAGGGCCAAGCCTGCATTATTAACAAGAACATCAATGGTGGAAAAAGACTCTGGTAAACTTGCTAAGGCCTTGTCAACACCAGCAAAATCTGTCACATCCATTTCCAGTGGGTAGAACTGGTCGCCGAGTTCATTGGCTAGGGCTTCCAAGCGATCTTTGCGACGGGCTGTCCCAATCACACGATCCCCCTTTTCGACTAAGAGGCGGGCAATAGCCTGACCAAAACCAGCTGATGCACCGGTCACTAAAACTGTTTTCATACACGATACCTTCTTTCTATCTTGTTACCATTATAGCACAAGTTTAGAAAGCTATTGACTATTCCACAATACTATATTAATCTCTTTTTTCTTTACATTGTCTGATTAAAGCAGTACAATTAATTTAATAAGATTATTTTCACAACAGGAGGTTTATATGATTCAATTTGAGCATATTTCTAAACTCTACGGAGATTTTGAGGCCCTCAGTGACCTAAATTTAACCATCGAAAATGGAGAGATTTTCGGACTGATTGGTCACAATGGTGCTGGTAAGACAACAACCATTAGTCTACTTACATCTATCATTGAAGCATCTTACGGCGAAATCCGGGTGGATGGTTTAGAATTGACCCAGCATCGTGATGCCATTAAAAAGCGGATTGCCTACGTGCCTGACTCTCCCGATATCTTTTTAAATCTGACGGCTAAGGAATATTGGCATTTTATTGGGACTATCTACGGGGTTGCACCTAGTGACATTGACAGTCGAATCAGCAAGCTCGCTCAGCTATTTGATATTCAAGACCGCCAAAACGAGACCATTGATTCCTTCTCCCACGGGATGAGACAAAAAACCATTATCATCGGGGCCCTCATTCCTAATCCTGATATCTGGATTTTAGACGAACCGCTGACCGGTCTTGACCCACAGGCCTCCTTTGACCTCAAAGAGATGATGCGAGAGCACGCGCACAAGGGCAATACCGTCATCTTCTCCACCCATGTTCTCTCTGTTGCCGAGCAACTCTGTGATCGTATTGGTATCCTCCGTAAAGGGAAACTCATCTTCGTCGGTAGTTTAGAAGAACTCAAGGCTCAATATCCAGACAAGGACCTAGAAACTATCTATCTGGAACTTGCTGGTCGTCAAGGTAGCCCAAAGGTAGGTGATGAGATATGAGCTGGAAAACTATCTGGGAATTAGTAAAAATCAACATTCTCTACTCCAACCCTCAAGTTCTCGAAAGCATTCGCAAAAAACGCGCTAAAAATCCGCAAAAAGACTACCAATCTTACAAGGCCATGTTCCGTCAACAGGGACTGATGATGGTTCTTATGTTGTTGGTCTACGCCAACCTTTTTATGCGGGTAGATTACTCGGCCTATCCTCTTCAATTTACAGTTCAATTGGCACTCTTCATGCTGATTTCCCTCGTTCAGGGGTTCACCGGCTTCTTCTCCATCTTCTACGATAGCAAGGACACCAAACTCTACCTATCCCTGCCTGTCAAACTCGAAGAAGTCTTTATGGCTAAACTCCTATCAGGACAGACCAATCTCATGACCTTCCTCATGCCCTTATTGGCCCTGCTAGGCATCGCCTACGTCCAGGTCACAGGGAGCTTTCTAGCCCTACTGCTGGTGATTCCAATTTTTCTAGTCATCCTAATCTTGCTGAACCTAGTCTCACTATTGCTCCTCCATATCATAGGCGAAGTCCTGGCTAAAAGCCCCCACAAAAAGCTTGTCTCTACCATCTTGATGGTGTTGTCAACCCTGCTTGCCTTCGGGACAATCTTCTTTATCCAGTCTAGTGCTCAGCTCTCACTAGCAACCGACGAAAAAATCACGATTCCAGTTTTCAGTGCATTTTATGATATCGTCGCTCAGCCATTGGCGATAGGGACTTGGATTAATAGCGGAGCGATTCTCCTTATTATCCTAGGGCTCGGAGTCCTGACTTATCATCGGATTATCCCATCTTACTTCCGACAAATATTAGCCATGGAAGCTACCCAGGCCAAGAAAAAAATCAAGATTCGTAACTCTCGTATTTCCGACAGTCTCACAAAAACAATGATTCGTCACCATCTGTCAACCTTGGGAGAGGCTAATCTGATTATTCAGACCTATTTGATGCCGATTATTTATATCCTCATGTTTATCCCTGCCTTGATGACTGAAAAGCTCAGTCTCGCAAATCTCAGAGGAGAATTTTTCGGATCTTCTCTTATTACAGGCGCTGTCATGGGTAGCTACTTTGCCCTTCCTACGAGCTTCTTAGGGGTCGGACTCTCTCTAGAAAAGGAAAATTATACCTTCCTCAAGACACTCCCCGTCAACTTCAAATCCTTTGTCTGGCAGAAATTCTTGGTACTTAGCGGTGTTCAACATGGGCTACCAGTCCTGGTCTACCTCTTGGTTTTAACTCTGCTATTTAAAGCTCCCTTGGTCTTGATTCTAGGATTTATGATTGGACTCTTGACCGTTGCCTGGTTGGTTGGACAATTCGTCTACTGGCGCGACTATCGCCTACTCCACCTAACCTGGCAAAATATCAACCAGCTTTTTTCACGCGGTGCCAGTCAAATCATTATTGGCTTAGGAATCTTTGTCGCAATGATTGCAGGAATCACACTAGTCATCGGATCTATATTTGCCACCATTTACCTTAATAGCCTAGCAGTCAATATCACTATTATATTATTCTTTACTGTTCTAGCCCTTGTAAGTCAATTCTGGATAAAGAAATCCTTCTGGGATAAGTTTTAGAGGCTCTTCTTCCAAGAGACTAGAAATCATCTAGGATTAATGTACAAGTAAGAGTCATAATCTCAGTTCTTTTCCCTCAACGCCCCCAAGTAAGTTTTTATAGCTATCACAAAAGGACCTCAGAGAGGTCCTTTTCATCTATTCTTAATAGCTTATTTCTTCAGATTCTTCAATCAGTGCATCTGTCACTTCTTCTTCAGGTGTTTGCAGTTCACTTTCTGATTCCTGATGGACTGTTGTAGCAGTTGTCGTATACTGACTCGCATCAAATCCAACTGGAGTCGGATTCATATTGACACGGTGCCACTCGTTGATAACATAACAAATTTGAGTCAATTCATAATAGCCATAGCCATTAATTTCTTCAGTATTTTCATCTGAACCACCCAAATAACGGGTATAAAGAGCAATCAGATAGGGAGTTTCCTCCTCTACAATAGCATCCACATTAAGGGCTTCACGCACATAACCAGGTTTTTGGATGACATGAAGATCAGGTTGCAATCCTTCGTAGTATAAGCCTGTAAAGGATTGGTCCATCCAAGAAAGAATATCAGCATATTTTTCTTGGTGATGATACAGGTAATTTAACAACTGGATGTAGAAATCACTGGTTGTTTTATTACCCATTTCCATGTTTATCGTCTTTATGTCAGCTTTAGATTTACCGTAGGTTGTGAAGGTGTCATAGATTTTTTGCCAGTCACCACCCATCATAGCAATCATAGCATGTGCCGGTGTATTTTCAGAATAGAGAATAGAATACTCTTGCATCTCTGCAATAGTCATATCATCTCCAAATTGTGCACGATAAGCATCGTATTCCCCTTGATACTCATAGGTGATGTTGGTAATATCATATGCTTGATCCATGGAAAAGATACCCTCTTCCACCTTATCAACAATTTTCATATTGAGGGGAAGTTTATAGGTAGACCCTGCTGTCATAGGCTGAGTATCATTCATGGAGAATGTTTCACCAGTTTTAGTATTCTCATATGAAAAAGCCACATCAGTATCTGCAATACCATACTCTGCCATATAGGCCTTAACAACTTCTTCCAAAGACATGTTAGCATAGTCAAAATAAAGCCCGAGGCTATTCATTGTATCAGCATCTGCTTCCATCACAGCTTGCTTGGCTGCTGCAGATTTTTCAACAGGCTTTACTTTTTTTGACTGAGTCGAATTTTCTTTACCTGCTGTTGTTGTAGATTCCTGTACATTTGTATTATTGGGTTTAGATTGCCCGTTCATAGTACAACCAACTAAGCTAATCCCTAAAACTAAAGTAGCCACAAGACCAATTTTCTTTTTCACGCTCTTCTCCTAACTTTTCCTTGTCTATTATAAGAAATTGTGTGACATGTTTCAAGGAATTTTTAAAACAAATTAACAAAATTGTAATATTTTTAACATTAATCTTTGCAGAGATACTAAAAATCTCAGCCTAATTTTAGACTGAGTGTGAAACGGACTAATCCGGATTTATTTTGCTGCTTGGTAGAATTCGTCAACCTTGTTCCACTCCCCACTTCTATGGGCTTCGCTCCTTAGAAGACGGAAAACTCTATGGAGCTTTTCCTAGGGGACTGACTAGCTTTTTTCTCAAAAAATATCGTTTTGAGAAAAAACCGTCGCCAGAACCAGAATTTGAAAGGCTACTTATGCTTTTGCAGCTTGGTAGAGTTCGTCAACCTTGTTCCAGTTGATGATTTCAAAGAAAGCTTTGATGTAGTTTGGACGAACGTTGCGGTAGTTAAGGTAGTAAGCATGCTCCCAAACGTCGAGGGCCAAGATTGGTTGTTTGCCATCCATAATTGGAGTGTCTTGGTTTGGAGTTGAAACAATTTCTAATTTGCCGTCTTTGTTAACAACGAGGAAGGCCCAACCTGAACCAAAACGAGTTGTTGCAGCTGTTGTAAAAGCTTCTTTGAAGGCATCAAATGAACCAAAGGTCGCATCGATGTCCGCAGCCAATTCAGCAGAAATTTCTGTTTTTTCTGGTGACAAGAGTTCCCAAAAAAGACTATGGTTAAGGTGTCCACCACCGTTGTTGATAAGAGCTTGGCGGATGTCAGCTGGAATTGACTCAACATCTGACAAAAGCGCAACCAAGTCTTCACCGATTTCAGGGTGTTTTTCAAGTGCTGCATTGGCATTAGCAACATAAGTTGCGTGGTGCTTGTCATGGTGGAGCGTCATTGTCTCCGCATCAATGTGGGGTTCCAAAGCGTCGTATGCGTATGGAAGATCTGGTAAAATAATAGCCATGTGACATTACCTCTTTCGTTTAGATACCTTGATTATAGCCAAAAATGGCAGAGCTTTCAAGCGTTTTGTCTACGGTTTCATAAGTGAGCAATCTTAAGCAAGGTCACATCAAAGAGGTAATCCTTAGCGTAGAGACCTTGTTTAATCTGATAATCACACAGAATAAGAGCCTGAACTGCTCCTCTTAATTTAGATAGGGAATACAGTCGCGAGTCTCTGAGGGCATACTTAACCTGAAAGGCATTGACCGAACGACCCAAATAGCTGGATAAATCAGCTACGATTTGCTGCTCATTTCGACCCTGTTGAGCCAAAATCCTCACCTGGGTGTAGGTCCTAAACTGCCCCAACATGACCGCGATCAGCTTGATTTCATCCTCCCCCTGCAGACGAAGGTCTCGAACCAGATCCTGAGCCTGGTCTATTTTTTTAGACAAGACGAGCTGGGTCAAATCAAAGATATTGTCCTGCAAGGTCTTGGGAATGGCCTGAACAATATCATCCTGGATAATCATCCCTTGTCCCTTATATTGCCTAAGGAAAATTAGGTTTTTCTGGACCTCACTAAAATCAAAACTTGACTTGACCAGGAGTTCGTCAAATACGCCTCGATCAAAGGTCAGACCTGACTGATGGGCCTGTTTTTGAAAATAGGTCCTCAGCTCTGCTTCTTTCAGCTCACTGGCCTCAAAAATTTGGGCATCTCGCTTTAGAAGTTTGACGATACGACGTTTGCTGTCCAATTTCCCAGGAGCAAAAATCACCAGACGATTACTGTCCAGAGGATTTTCTAGATAGGCTTCCAAACGTTTGAGCTCCTTATCATCCAGATAGGATTTTTTCTGGGTCGTCAAATCAAGCAAATTGTCCAAAATGACAATTTTTTGGTCCGCAAAAAAGGGCAGACTCTCCAAGTCCATCTCAGCAGATTGGAAGCTGCTCTCTGACAAATCAAAATAAGAATAGGTCAAATCTGCAGTATTATAGGCAATCTGGTCTAAAAAACGCTGCTTAAGTAGACTATACTGACCAACATCATCACCAGTCACTACTGTGATTAAGCCCAGTTTAGCTGGACTCAATTTTTCAATTTCTTCAATCGCAATCATAGGTTTATTATAGCAAAAAATCAGCCATCTGACTGATTTTGTGTAATTCGTATTCATCATGAGAAATATACCTTCAGTGATGCTTCAGTTAGTCCATTTTCAAACCATCACCTCACCGTTTCTACTTTCCAGCTCTGCCAGCCATGGAATCGAATCGCTCCCTGCTGGTCAGTCCGATAGACCGTCATTTGTTCTGCCTCAAATCGCTCCAAGGTTTCAGGATTAGGATGACCATAACGATTATTTTTACCAGCAGATACAAGAGCGGTGTCTGCACCAATGTGCGCTAAAAATTCTGGATAAGAGGACCCCTTAGAGCCATGGTGGCCTGCCTTGAGAATATCGACAGGCAATTTAGGATAGCGCTTGATTAGTTCCAACTCCCCATCCTCCAAGTCTCCTGTAAAAAGGAAATTCTTGTTCAGCAGATGTCCATAGAGAATGATAGAGTCATTGTTGCCACCATCACCAGTTTCCCAGGGATAGAGGACCTGAAGCTGACTGCCCATGATAGCAAGCCGTTCTCCAGCTTGAATCACGCGCACCTTGACCTTCATAGCCTTGAGCCTAGTCACAAATTCCTGATTGGTCAGACTTCCTGGGCTAACCAGAATTTCACCAATCTTGAAGTTCTGAGCTACAACTTCCATATCACCCATGTGGTCTGTATCCGTATGAGTCAGTACCAGCTGGTCAATCTTCCCAACACCACGACTCTTAAGGTAAGGTATGAGTGTTCTTTCCGCATTGGCAGCTGTTTGGTGTTTCTGCCAGGCCTCTTGGCTTTCGAAACTGACCTTGCCGCCAACATCAATCAGAATCGTCTTCCCCCACATATCTCGCAGAAAAATGCTGTCTCCCTGCCCGATATCGACCACTGTCACTTCGTTTTCAAGGGGATTTTTAACCAGGAAAAATAGCAGGGCTAGGAGGCAGACCACGATTAAACGCACATTTTTCTTCTTGAAATAGTCATGGAAAACCGCCAGACTTAGTACAAGTAAGACCAACATAACAAGACTAGGACTCCCAAAAATCCAGCTAGGGCCTGAAAGTTTAGCAACAAGACTAATCCCCTGCTCCAACCAACTGAACAAAGGATTGAAAACAGTCAGCTTTGCTATAGGAGAGACCAGTAAAATAAGCGATAAACCTGGTAACATAGCCATGTCAAAGAGTACTGAGAGGGTCGCTGTTAGTAGGAGGGAGAGAGGTTGGTAGACCGAGAAATACCACATGAGTAAGGGGAGCATGCCAAGTGAGATGGCGAGACTCTGCAAAACCGTTCCCCACCAACCCGAGACGTCCGACCAGTCAAAGACCGACAGAACAAAGGCATAAGAGAGACTGAGAACCGCACCTGTCGTTAGGATTCCACGTGGTAAAAAGACCAAAATAAGCATCAGAGCCCAAGCAAAGTTATCCAACCCTTTTATACCAAGACGAGATAGAAAGGCTTGGATGAGGCTCCGAATAACAGAAATAGAAAACCCTGTTAAACCCGCATAAAGATAGGAAAAGGGGACTTGCAGAGCATCCACCTGTTCCAAGGTTAAGCCCAATTTCAGGCAAAACTTACGAAAGGTCAAAAGAAAAAAGCCAACCTGCATGCCTGAAAGGGCAAAGAGATGGATAATCCCAAGACTGGTGTAGAGGTCGCTCATCTCCTCAAAATCTTTGCCAAGATACCCCAACAAAAGTCCTGTCATGTAGTGCTTCATGGGGGAGGGAAAGTGCTGATCGATATAGACGATTAGCTTGCGCCTCAAGGTTTGTAGGACCTCAGCTGGCCTAATAGCAGAGCTTTTCTCCACAGCCTGGAGTTTATCTATGGTTGCCAGCCTGTAGATACCCTGTGTTTTCAGATAATTCCTATAGTTGAAGCCCTTAAAATTTCGCATTTCTTCCGCCTCAGAAAGACTCACACTGACATGAAATTTGACTGGCTCGTCTAAGCTCTTAAAGTAAGTCTGCTCTTCCTCGGATTTCAAAACATAAAAGACTTGATAGGTTCGGCCATTTGACCTACCACGAAAGGATAATTGATCCCCATTGACCGAAATGGTATCAAGAATAGGCTTAATCTCTGTCAACTGGTCAGGCTCTGATTGATAGCGAAAGTTTTGATAACTTCGGTAGACAAAAATCCCTGAACCGAATACAAGTAAGACCAGTAGAGCTTTCCCAGCCTGTCTGATGGGATAATATCGAAATAAACAGGTCACTGCCATCAATAAAATCCCTAAGCCAAGCCAATTGAAGCTTTGAATGGTCAATGAGACCAAGACCATGAGAAAAGCCAGATGAATAGATTGGATGGGTAGTTTTTTAGTCCACTGTAACAAATTCACGCAGTTTCTCCAGAGTCTTATCGCCAATGCCAGAGACATTCCCTAGGTCGTCCACAGATTTGAAGCCCCCATTTGCTTCGCGGTAGGCAATAATATCCTGGGCCTTTTTCTCACCAATACCGGAAATTGTTTGCAGTTGAGCAGCGTCAGCTGTGTTAAGGTTAACCTTGGCAGTGTCTGAGTTGGTGTCAGTCGTTCCTGTTGCAGTGGCAGAACTTGCTGCCGTGGCTAAGGCAAGCTCTTCTCCGATGGTGGCAACGTAGATAACGTCTTCGTCTTTGAGTTTTTGGGCGAGATTGACAGATTTACGTTCGGCCTGATCCGTGAATCCTCCTGCCTGCTCGATAGCGTCCGCCACGCGACTTCCCTTATCAAGGGTGTAGATACCTTCTTTTTTGACGGCACCCTTGAGGTCAATGGTGACAGTTGATGATTGGACCGTCGCTTGGGACTCCGTGCTGGCCTCATTTTTTGGAGCGGTTGCAGTTGTCACTGTCTCTACAAGAGGAAAGGTTGTCTCCTCTGCTTCTGCTGCCGGTTTGGTTACTTGAAAGATGAGGGTTCCAACCAAGACTGCCAACACTGCTCCAATCATGCTCAAAGTCTTGTTAGCCTTGAACCATTCGATAACTTGATCCATTGATTTACTCCTTTTCCTGTCTTATCTTATCATTCGTAAAAAAGAAAAAAACTGAGTCAAAAACTCAGTTTAAGATACATTAGTTACAATATTGATTCCACACGTTATCAAAAGTCCCGCCATCATGAGACCATAAATTAGGGTCACCTGCTTTTCACTTAGGTGATGGTTGATGCGGGTCCCTAGATAACCACCGACCACAGCTGTCACCGCAATAACGGGCACCGTTGCCAGGTCAAAGGTCTCAGCCGGTGTGGCAAAAAGGATGAGCAGGATTTTCGGGATTTGGGCGAAGAAAATCATCCCAATTGAATACGGTGTAGATTCCTTGGCCGTCATGGACATGAGTCCTAGAAGAACGATGATATTGAGCGGCCCGCCACCAATCCCAAGAAAGACAGAGAGGGTTCCCACTGCTAGACCAAAGCCAAAGATAGCCAGCTTGTTACGGACCTGGAACTTGGGCAAACGATCCTTGCACTGGGTAAAGAGCAGAACAGCCAGCAGGACAAAAAAGAGGAGAATAGCCTGGGTCATGGTAACCTTGCTGTTGCTGATGGACTGGGTGGCGGCCTTGAAGACCTTGTCCCCCAGGTAGCCCCCAATCAAGGAGCCTACCGCCAAAAGCAACATGATAGTCTTGTCAAAACCTTGACCGCTCTTGCTGTGCTTGTAGAGGGAAGACAGACACATGGAAAAGACAGCAATGGTCGAGTAAATCCCGATAGTGGTCGCATTGTCAATGCCAATCAGGTCAAAGACTGGCTTGATGATGGCACCGCCACCTGCCCCAGTCGTTGCCCCAAGGGCTGTCGCAAAGAGAACGATTAGTCCATAAATCACTGCTGTCATCTGACTTCCTTTCTTCTACTTCTTATTGTAAATTTTCTGCATTGTGGGCAATCACTTCCTTGTACCAATAGAAGGATTTTTTCTTAGAACGTTTGAAGGTCCCTTGACCACGGTCATCGACATCTACATAGATAAAACCGTATCGTTTTTTCATCTCACCAGTTGACCAAGCAACCAAATCGATACAACCCCAAGGTGTGTAGCCCATGAGGTCAACCCCGTCCAAGTCCACGGCATCCCGCATGGCCCGAATATGGGTATCCAGATAGTCAATCCGGTAATCATCATGGATGGAACCATCTTCTTCTACCACATCGACTGCTCCAAGACCATTTTCAACGATAAAGAGCGGTACATGGTAACGGTCGTACATCTCAGACAAGGCAATGCGCAAGCCTAGTGGATCCAGAGCCCAGCCCCACTCGGAGACTTCCAGATTTGGATTTTTGTAGCTCATCATGTTGTTGCCAGGCGTTTTTGGAATGGAAGTATCGGTTGTTGACATAGTGGACATGTAGTAAGAAAAACCGATAAAGTCTACACAGCCAGCTTCAATCACAGCCAAATCATCTGCAGCCATGACAAGCTCAATTCCTTTGCGCTCGTATTCCTTGAACTTATAGGCTGGGTAATAGCCCTTAACCATGACATCCAGGTAAAATTCTACCTGACGCTTGTAGGTGATATTTTCCATGACATCTTCTGGTTTGGCAGTCATGGCATAGCTAGGAGCGTACATGATCATGTTACCAATTTTTGCATCAGGAATCAAGTCATGGCAGAGCTGAACAGCCTTGGCTGACGCGACAAGGAGATGGTGAACTGCCTGCGCTTTGGTTGCGTCATCGTTAGGATGAATCCCCATCTGTAACCAGGACCGCAGAACGTTGATCTCATTAAAGGTCATCCAATACTTGACCTTATCCTTGTAGCGCTTGAAGACTGTCTCTGCATAGTGGACAAAATAATCTATTGTCTCCCGACTGGAGAAACCATTGTAGGTATCCGCCAAATACAAGGGAATATCAAAGTGACAGAGGGTCACGACAGGTTCGATACCGTACTTAAGGCATTCATCAAAGACCGCATCGTAGAAGGCTAGGCCTGCTTCATTTGGCTCAGCCTCAGTCCCTGTTGGAAAAATTCGTGTCCAGGCAATGGACATGCGGTAGGCCTTGAAACCCATCTCTGCAAAGAGGGCGATATCCTCCTTGTAATGGTGGTAAAAGTCAATGGCTGTATGCGATGGGTAAAAATCTTCAGGATCAATGTAGCCTGTCGCCCCCTCAGGAACTGCTGCCAACCGCTCATCCTTGCAAACTTGCCCTTCTACCGTCTTATAGGTAATCTGGCGTGGGTTTTGGGCATCGCCCACGGTCAGGGTATCCATGGTCGTCAACCCACGGCCATCTTCCTGATAAGCTCCTTCAATCTGATTGGCAGCGGTCGCACCGCCCCATAAAAAGTCCTTGGAAAATCCCATGTCTCTGCTCCTTTGTTTATCCGATTATTTCCTAGAAAGGAGAGTGGGACAAAAATCGGTAACTCGTAGAGTTCGATTTTGTCGTCCCACCTCCGCACGGTTGAGTAGGGGTATAAAAGCTGATGAAATCAGCGAATTAGAATCCACTCAACCACTGCGTCTTGCAAAGAATACCTTATTAAGTTTGAAGCTGATACTTTTGTCCCAGCCT
>NZ_JBHRZV010000053.1:56090-119652 GCF_042649745.1 Streptococcus caprae
GTAATGAGTCTATAATAAGTCGCCTGCGTAGACAGTTCCCTCGTTTTTCAGAAAAATGTCCTTGCCTTTGGCATCTGTGATGATGGTCATGATAGAGGTATCGTAGCCTTTTTCTTTGACCAGTTCTAGGTCAACAGTTCCAATGGCTTGACCAGCTTTAACGGTTTGACCTTGTTGAACCAAGGACGTAAAGCCTTGACCAGCTAGTTCAACGGTGTTAATGCCGATGTGAACCAGAACCTCAACGCCGTCAGGACGTACGATGCCATAGGCATGACCTGTTGGAAAGACGGTTGTCAACTCACCATTGACTGGTGCCACGATTGTGCCAGTTATTGGAACCAGAGCAACTCCGTCACCCATGGCCTTGCTAGCAAAAACTTCGTCTTTGACATTCTCAAGAGCAACCAAGTTACCATCAGCTACTGCGACAAAAGTCTCATCTGAAACAGTCGTTGCTGGAACTTCTACAGGGTGTTTCTCATTTGGCAAACCAAGAATCAAAGAGGCAATGAAGGATACAACAAAGGCAATGGCACAACCAATACCAGCATGCATGATCACATGCGGAGCATCCGCACTAAAGTAACTTGGCAAAGACAGCAAGCCTGGTGGCACTTGGGCAAAACGTCCAACGCCCATGAGACCAAGATAGAGACCCGCAACCCCACCACCAATCATGGCAGCATAGAGGGGGCGTTTGTACTTGAGGTTGACCCCGTAGAGAACAGGCTCTGTAATCCCTAGGATAGCTGAAATACCAGTTGAAGCAGACAGACCCTTGAGGTCTTTGTCTTTTGTTTTGAAGACGAGGGCCAAAGCGGCACCACCTTGGGCGATGTTTGAGACCATCATACCAGGTCCGGCAACCGTATCAATCCCCTTGGTCGCCAACATATTGATCCCAATTGGGATAATCCCGTAGTGCATACCCACCATAACCAGCAATGGCGTTGTCGCACCGACCAGCGTTGGGACCAACCATGGCACAGTGGTATTCATAGCAGAAACAATGGCGTTCAGTCCATCCCCCAGCCAAGTTCCTAGAGGACCAATCAAGAGGAAGGTCACAGGCATTACGATAAGGAAGGTTGCCATAGGAGCAAAGAAAATCCGCACAACTGGTGGCGTCCGCTTGGTCACAAAAGTCTCCACGTAAGACAAGAACCAAACTGCCAAGATAACTGGAATAACAGAGTTTCCATATTTGGCCATCGTGACGGGCAAACCAAGGAAATCAATGCCGGTCTTTGCTTCCTGGGCAGTTGCTACCATGGTCACAAAGGTTGGGCTGATAAGGGTTGCCCCCAAGGTCATAGCCATGTATTGGTTGGTCTTAAACTTCTTAGCAGCAGACGCAGCCAAAATCACTGGCATGAAGTAGAAAATCGTATCTCCGAAGATTGAGAGAAATTGATAAGTCGTGTCGGTCGGTTGCAACCAGCCAAACATGGCAGACAAGGAAGCGATGACCTTGATCATACCAGCTCCAGCCATGACAGGCGTGATTGGGACAAACATCCCTGCGATGGTATCTAGGACCTTTGCAATGCCACGCTTGTCATCTTCTTCTGCTACTACCTCACCACCAGCACTAAAATTCGCCAAATCATTGATGGCCTTATAGACATCTGCGACATCCGGACCAATCACGATTTGGTATTGGCCACCACTTTGGACCACGTTGATCACACCAGAGGTGTTTTTCAACTCCTTTGTCTGCGCCTTGCTGTCATCCTTGAGGTTGAAGCGCAAGCGGGTTGCGCAGTGGATGAGGGAGGCCACATTATCCTCTCCTCCAACTTTATCGATAATCGTTTGTGCCAATGCTATATAATCTTTGGCCATGACCGAAACCCCTTTTGTTTTGATAGGACTATTGTAACGGCTTTCCAGATGAGAAACAAGGGCTTTGGATCATCTATAAACACTGTTGCCTAATTTGCGGACAAAATACAAAAAAGCCCGCAACAGTGTTGCGGAGCTCTGCTATTGGTTAAAATCATCAATAATAGGATTATCAGACTTGCGATGTTCTTCGAAGGCTCTTGAAACATCCTTACGTTGCTGGTAATTTCCCTGGTAGGTTTGGGTAAAAACATTGGCATACAGAACATCTAGAAGAAAAGATAAGGACAGGAGGGAGGAAAAATTCCCCAGATTATCCACCAACTTCTCTCGGGTAGACAGATAAAGCGTCACATCTGCCAGACGGGCCAACTGGTTATTGCCATAGGAAGTGATAGCTAAGCTAGGGATTCCACGATGCTGAAGCAAGTCCGCTGTCTTAAGCAGAGTTTCAACTTCACCAGAGTATGACAGGAGGATAAAGCAGACATCAGGCTTGGCATTGTAGGCTTGAAAGAAGAAATTATCTGCCCTCCGCTCGACCTGAACAGCCTTACCAATCTTGAGCATGCGATTTTTGAAGGTTTCCGCCATCTCGAGAGGGTCTCCTGCTGCTCCAATGATAATGGTCTTAGCCTGTAAAAGCATTCGTGTCGCCTGTTGCAAACTATCATGTTCAACCAAATCAAACGTATCATCAACTGTGTCCTTGTAAAGGGTGGCTATCTTATTAGCCAAAGCCTTATTCTTATCTTTAGCTGTAAAGGGACGATTGGGATCTACTTGCTGAGTATTGCGGTCCAGATAATCTAGTTCCTTGAGGTAGGCATCCTTAAAGGCACTAAAACCAGAATAGCCAACCTGCTGGCAAAAGCGACTGACCGTTGAGGGAGAGACGAAGAGTTCTGCTGCAATGCTTCGCGAACTCTTCTGCCCCAGTTCATAGCCCACATTTAAAAAATAATCCGCAATCGACTGCTCTAGCTCGGTCATTGCCGTCTGATCAGACAAACGTTCAAACAAAAGCATATGAAATCCTTTCATCAAGTTGTACTTATACTCACTCAAAATCTCACTAGATGAGGCAGGCTAGCCCAGACATTATTAGAATTAGGCAAGAAAACCAAACGACCTATAGTTTTGATTTTGGAAAAGTATGACTCACTCAGAATCTCACCAGCCAAAATCAGCTAGTTAGACGAAGAGAGCTGGCGGCACGCCAACTCACTCTTTAAAAAACATTATTTCTTGGTCAAGTCTCTGACACTTTCTCTTTCCTTGAGGTTAAAGGGGATTATCAGGCGTTCAAGTTGAGCCTCTCGGTGTTCAATGGTATCTAGAAGTCGCTTAACGCTGGACCGACCCAAACTCCTCACATTGATATCAAAACTGGTCAGGTAAGGATGGGTGATTTTAGCATAAACCGAGTTGTTAAAGGATAGAACAGAGATATCGTCTGGCACTCGAATGCCCTGGAAGGACAGAAACTGAATCAGACGTAGGGCCAACATATCATCAATGATGATAAGTGCGGTAGCTCTGCTATTGTCCAAAACATCCTTAAAATCATCGACAGATTGGGCATCCTTACGATTAAACAAGAGATTATCGTAGACCTTCAAGCCATTGCGTTGCATGCCCCGCACGTAGCCCTGGTAACGCTCAGATACAATCTCCGTCGACAAATCATCCGTCACAAAGAGAATCCGCTCATGGCCCTTGCTCATCAAGTAATCTACCGCTGTTCGACCCATGAGCTGGTTGTCATTGTCAATGAAAAATGCTTCATTGCTCATATCCTCAGGCTGACCAACTACCACAAAAGGAATGTCATTCTCCAACAGATACTCCCGAACTGGATCCTTGCGCGTTGAGTAAAGAACGACAAACCCATCAACGAGCTTTTGACGATACATGAGAGAAACTTGCTTAGCCAACTCTTCTGGAGACTTGCCAGTCGCAATAGAGACTGAGAAGTCACGTTCCCTAGCTTCCTCATTAATGACCGTCAGCACCTCCATATGAAAAGGATGGGTAACCCGTTCATCACTGGCCGCTGGCGGAAAAACGACACCTATGGCATGCGTCAGACCACTAGCCAGCATCTTAGCCGCCACATTGGGCACATAACCCAGTTCATCCATGGCCTTTTTAACCTTGTCCTTGGTCTTTTGAGAAATAGCAGAGCTATTTTTAAGGGCACGACTCACCGTCGAGGCATTGACCCCTGCTCGTAACGCCACATCTTTTATCGTAACCATACAATCTCCTTTTATCCTTCTTCAAGACTATCCAAGTCTATCATTTCTTGTTTTTCAATCAGTATTTGGTCTTTAAAATTTGTCAGAAGTGCTACCCATAGAATCATGGCAATTGTCCCCAATAACTGAATAGCAGCTAATCCCCAAGGAGACTGAATAAGTCCAAGAAGATTACAAAGCAATACTATCACACTTGGGAATACGAGACATCCCATAATCAAGCCCAGGGCTTCTGAAAAATGACCAAGAAAGGTTTGGCGAGTTTTCTGAAATAGCATAAGAACAACTGCACCACCAACCAGTACAAGTAGAGTCTCCGTGAAGAAAACCGCCAGACTCATCAGAGCCAAGTAAATGAGAACTGATTTCCTGTAACTCATAAACCACTGGTGGCTAACAAATTCTCGAACACTTGATAAACTGTCTAAGTCCTTCAAATTTTTCGAACCAATGACTTGTGCACTAAGTTTACGTCCACTAGGATAATAAAACTGCCACTGAGTTTCCGTAAGGACCAGGCTATATTTGCCACTCAGACGAATTGACTCCAAATTAGCCTGACTGGGTAAAGTCGCGACAATAGATTGCCCCGACTGAATCAAATCACTTTCACCGCTATATTTACCAGCCTTTATGGTACCTTCTTGGAGAATTTTATAAGTATCCTCTGTCAAAGCATTTAAATTCGAGGGCATGATAGCATCCATGTCATAGCTAGTAAGACGGCTATATCGAAAAATTGAGGGAGCTAAAATCAGACCATTCAATACAATCGCCGTAACCAGCACTTGCCAAATCTTCACCGAACAACGATTGGCAAAAATCTGTAACGGTTTCAACATGTCCATAAAAATTGAAATTGGAAATGAATACGAAGGCATGAAAACTCCTTTTAGTAATAGACTATTCGTGCATGTCTCATTAAATAGTTGTTTTGACATCACAGATTTTGCATTCGCTTGCATGAAAGACTGCATTTATGTCTATTATAGCAAATACCAATGACTTATGCATTCGTTTTCTTCCTCATTTCAAGGATTTTCTAAGAAATAATCTTATGGCTATGCAATAATAAGGAAAAATCCTCTGCAAAAAATTAGTCTGAAAAGGCTCCTTCAGAAGCCTCAAAACCAAGTCTAAACAATGCCTCAAATCAGTTAGACGCACTTCTATCATCTCTGAAATGTAAGAAGGGAGCGGGAAAGAAATCTTAAAAGCGAGAAAGAGTTCGATGACCTCGCTTCTGGGTTTATGGGCTCAGGCTGAAACAGTCTCTTCCTAGACCGTTTTGACACTGACGTCGTCAGATTCATTTCCAACTTCAAAAGGTCCCCCGGACCGTTCTGACAATGACGTCGTCAGATTCATTTCCAACTTCAAAAGGTCCCCCGGACCGTTCTGACAATGACGTCGTCAGATTCATTTCCAACTTCAAAAGGTCCCCCGAACCGTTCTGACAATGACGTCGTCAGATTCATTTCCAACTTCAAAAGGTCCCCCGGACCGTTCTGACACTGACGTCGTCAGTTTCATTTCCAACTTCAAAAGGTCCCCCGGACCTTTTGAACTCCCAGCCCCACATAGCTTTGACAGTCTGGGGAAAGTCTGTCAAAGGTGCGAGCCTAAAAATTCGAAAGTGAGCAACAGTCTGGTGGACTGTTTAAGGTTGGAAAAAACGCAAACTAGGTTTGCCAGGCTGTAGACAAACCCTACTGGAAATTGAAATATTGGAAATTTATCGATTAAATACTACATAACAAAAACTCTCGAAAGTGTTGATAAAACAACCTTTTTGAGAATTTTTAACTTTCTAAGTAAAATAAAAAAGATTGAAGAAAATTATCCGAAATGGACTTTTTCTTCAATCTGACGCAAACTAGGTTTGCGTCATTCGATAGGATTTTAAAAGTTGACAATATCAGCGGATTAGAGCTCATTCAGCTGTGGTTCATTGGTGCTAAAGCACCTAATGACCTGTGGAGGGGACTTTCTAAGCTGGCCAAGCCAGCAGAAAGGCTACCAACCACTGCGTTAGAATGTTAAAACGAACTCTAGATAGCGAGGTTGGACTTTTTACCCAGCCTCCTCTAATCAACCAGGCGGATATCAGCGCCCAATTGCGTTAATTTTTCAATAATATTTGAATAGCCTCGAAGGATGAACTCGATATTCGTAATCTCGGTAGTCCCTTCTGCCATTAGTCCTGCAATAACAAGTGCGGCTCCCGCCCTTAAATCAGTAGCTTTGACTGGAGCTCCAGTCAATTTATTAGGGCCTGAGTAGGTAATTTTTGTTCCAACCGTGGTAATATCGGCTCCCATTCGAGCCAGTTCAGGGACATGATTCACCCGCTTTTCATAGATTGTATCTACAATAGATCCGCGTCCCTGAGCCCTTAGTAATAGTGGTGTCAGAGGTTGTTGTAAATCAGTTGCAAATCCAGGATAAGGTGAGGTTTTTACATGGATAGCTTTAAGATTTTCTTGCTTATCGACAACGATAGCATCCTCTTCAACAGTCATCCGAACACCCATCTCACTAAGTTTTCCAATAAAAGCTTCCAAGTGTTCGTAGAGAACATTGGTCACACGGATACCTTCTCCAACCGCAGCCGCAAGTGCAATATAGGTCCCTGCTTCAATACGATCTGGAATCACTTGGTGCCTTGTTCCGTGTAACTGTTCAACGCCCTCAATGATAATTTCATCCGTACCAGCACCTCGAATATGTGCTCCCATATTATTCAGCAAAGTAGCTACATCAATAATCTCTGGTTCACGCGCCGCATTTTCAATTACCGTTCGTCCCTTGGCCTTGACAGCCGCTAACATGGTATTAATTGTTGCACCAACAGAAACAGTGTCCATATAAATATTGGCACCGTTTAGGCCGTTCTCTCTCGCTGAAAGACGCATATACTCTCCCTCGTAGGAGATGATTGCGCCCATTGCTTCAAAGGCTTTCAAATGCAAGTCGATAGGACGTGGTCCTAAATCACAACCACCCGGTAACCCTACCACTGCCTGTCCATAACGTCCTAGCAAGGAACCATAGAAATAATAGGATGCCCGTAAGCTATTAATCTTACCGTAGGGCATTGGAATATCACGTATCCCACGAGGGTCAATGACTAAAGTTTCCCCTTGACGATCAACACTAGCCCCCATCGTTTCTATGATATCAATTAAAGAATCCACATCGCTGATAGCAGGAACACCATCAAGTGTTACCGGCTCATCAGCTAATATAATGGCAGGTATCAAGGCAACAACCGAATTTTTAGCTCCTGATACGGCCACTTCCCCCTTTAAAGGACGACCGCCATTAATCACAATTTTTTGCATACTTCTAAGACTTTCTTCATTGTATATTCTACTAGAATTATTTTTAGAACAGCGTCAGATTACCATTCTAAGTTTACAATTAATCTATTAGGATTAAATTCTAAGAGAATACCGTCAACTTTTACATTCTACCATAGTTAGCAAGCAAAGGCAAATGGTCAGTCATGATTATCACACTATTTTACTCTAATCATGAAGGCAGTTATCGTCATAATCTACTACTGGCATCCTACCATGTCCAAAATAAATCAACAATGAAAAGTATACTTATTCTGACGAGGCAAAATAACAGCTTTCCTAAATTAAAATAAAGCTCAGTTGTAGATGTTGCATACTTCTACTGGAAGTTAGAGAGATAAGATTTTGAGATAAAAAGCACCTCACCAATACATGATATATTGTGTGAGATGCGAATATAACTTGGATTGATATCTTGAATCCTATGCTTCTTTTTGATTGGCAAACTGACTGTTGTAGAGGTCATAATAGAAACCTCTGCTAGCAAGAAGTGTCTCGTGATTCCCCTGCTCTATAATCTGCCCGTCCTTGAGGACCAGGATTTTGTCGGCTTCTTGAATAGTTGACAGACGATGGGCAATAACAAAGCTGGTCCGCCCGTCCATGAGTTTTTTCATGGCTTTCTGAATCAATAATTCCAAACGCGTGTCTACAGATGATGTCGCTTCATCCAAGATAAGAATTTTTGGATCAGCCAGCAAGGCACGCGCAATGGTCAAGAGCTGTTTTTGCCCTTGGGAAATGTTACTAGATTCTTGGTTCATTTCCATGTTATAGCCACCAGGCAGGGTGCGGATAAAGTGGTCCACATTTGCAGCTTTGGCAGCTGCAATGATTTCATCTTCGCTGGCATTTAGGTTACCAAAGCGAAGATTTTCCTTGATGGTTCCTTCATAGAGCCAGGCATCCTGCAAGACCATCCCAAATTGGCGCCGCAGGTCCTGACGGGAGAGATGGCGAATATCGTGGTCATCTACACGAATACTTCCGGCTGTCACATCGTAGAACCGCATGAGCAGGTTGATTAAGGTCGTCTTACCAGCACCAGTTGGTCCAACAATGGCCACCATTTCTCCTGGCTTAACCTCCAGATTAAAGTCCTTAATCAAGGGCTTGTCCGCCACGTATTGGAAGGACACATGGTCAAAGCTCACTTGCCCTGTCAAATCGTGGTCCAGCACTTCTGTCAATGCTTCCATTTCTTCTGGTTCATCCAGGACTGCAAAAATTCGGTCCAAAGAGGATTTAGCACTCTGCAACATACCCGATAACTGGGTAATGGTTTGAATGGGCTGACTGACCTGCCAGACATATTGGACAAAGGCCTGCATGTTCCCGACCGTCAAGTGACCTGCTAGAACCTGCAGTCCACCTAGAAAGGCAACCAGAACATAGGCACTATCAGAAATCATATTAAGGGCTGGCATCATGATCCCTGAGATGAAACTGGCTCTAAATCCAACCTGTTGAAGGTTTTCCGTAATCTGACGGAACTCCTCTGTCGATGCTTCCTCACGCCCGTAAAGTTTTAGGACATTGAAGCCCGTCAAATTTTCCTGAACAAAGCCATTGAGGTCCCCCAAGGCATCTGCCTGACGCTTAAAATAGGGCTGAGATTTCTTTAAAATAACCTGTGCCACTAGGTAGGTCAAAGGGATGGAAAAGATAACCACCAGTGCCAACTGCACATTGAGATAGAGCACCATGGCAATAACCAAAATCAGCGACAGGATAGCGTTGATGATCTGCAGGAAAGATTGTTGTAGGGCGTTGGAAACTGATTCAACATCACTGGTGAACCGCCCTAGGACATCTCCAAATTGGTGTTTGTCAAAGTAAGACACTGGCATCCGATTGATTTTCTGGCTGAGGTCATGGCGTAGGTCAAAAATGGCCTTTTGAACCACATCTGTCATGACATAGTTAGACCAGTATGAACCCAGCTCATAAAAGAGGGCACGGATTGCATAGAGGGCCAAAAGTAAGGCAATCTTAGTTGTGTTAATGCCTGCCCCAGGCTGACCTTGGACTAGGGCGGTGATATTAGCGGTCAGCTCGGTAATAATGAGTCCCAAGACAAAAGGTTCAAGGACATTCATCACCGTTGAGACAACCTTTAGAAAAACCGCTGCAAAGAGCCCCAACCTATAACGTTTAAGATAGCCCCATATTCGCTTAAAAGCATGTTCTTGTGCCATTAGAGCTCACCTCCTTCTTCAGTCAGACTGGCTGATTTGAGCTGGGAATCCGCAATTTCACGGTAGATGGCATTGGTCTCCATCAGCTCCTCGTGGGTTCCGCGACCAACAATCTCACCTTCATCAAGCACGATAATTTGATCCGCGTCCATAATGGTCCCTACCCGTTGGGCTACGATCAGAACCGTTGCTTCTTGAGTCACCTCTTTCAGACGTCGCCGCAATTCTGCGTCCGTCTTATAGTCCAGTGCTGAAAAGCTGTCGTCAAATATATAGATATCCGGCTGCTTCACCACAGCCCGTGCGATGGACAGCCTCTGCTTTTGCCCGCCAGACAAGTTATTGCCTCCTTCAGCCAGATGGGTCGCATAGGCCTCCTCACGACTCTCGATAAAGACCTTGGCCTGAGAGACATCCGCCGCCTGGTCCAACTCCTCATAGGTCGCATCTGCTTTTCCGTACTTGAGATTTTCTTCAATCGTTCCGGTAAATAGCAGAGCTTTCTGCGGGATAAAGCCAATCTTCTGACGGAGGGCCTTGAGATTATAGTCTCGGACATCCACACCATCAACCAAGATTTTGCCCAGGGTCACATCGTAGAAACGAGGAACCAGACTGACCAGAGAAGACTTGCCTGAACCAGTCGACCCGATAAAGGCAATAGTTTCACCTGGTCTAGTCTTAAAGGAGATATTATGGAGGACCGGACTCTCCGTCTCACCAGGATAGGCAAAGGTCACATTGTCAAACTCAAGGTATCCCTTAGTTTGGGTCTCAGTAACACCATCTTTATTGGGTTTAATTGAAATCGGCATGGCCATCACTTCCTCAATCCGTCGGGCCGATACCATCATCCTTGGATAGAGGGTGAAGAGATTGGCAAACATGAGAAAGGAAAAGAGGGCATGAAAGGCATATTCGATAAAGGCAACCAGGGTTCCAATCTGTAGCTGACTTTTAGCCAGTGGATCAAGGGCAAACCAGACAATCCCCACAATCATGAGGATGATAATTTGCACAAAGAGAGGTTCCGTCAGACCAGTTAACTTAAAGAGTTGACGCGAGGTCTGCTCATAGGAGGCATTTTGCTGGTCAAAGCGTTCTTCTTGGAAGTCCTCTCTGGCAAAGGCACGTATAACACGAAGTCCGATCAGATTTTCACGCACGTATTGGTTAATCTTGTCGAGTGTCGCCTGTTGGCGTTCCGAGAGCGGACGCGTTTTAACAGCCACGTAGAAGACAACCAAGGCTAAAAATGGCGCACAGGCTGCGACAATCCAGGCAAGGGAAGGACTGGTCATTAGAATCATAGCCACACTGAAGACAATCATCATGGGTGTGATGACCCCCATCCGCAAGGCCTGCTCTGCGAATTGCATCAAAACAAAAGCGTCTGAAGTCATACGAGTTACAAGAGAAGAAACGCCAATTTGCTCATACTCCTGGTGGGAGTATTCCTGGAGCTTGGCATACATGTCATTGCGCATGTCCTTGATCATGGTTGTCGTTAACTTACTGGCTGAAAAAGCCAGAAGCACGCGCCCAATCACTCCGAGAAGGACAATCAGAACCATAATGACCGTCCAAAAGTAAAGTTTATCCGCATCCCTCTGGGCAATCCCTTGGTCAATCATACGGGCCAAGACCGTTGGTAGGCCGAGGTTAACCACAACAAAAAGCAGGGCACCAAACAGGTCCAAAACCAGAAGACGTGGATACTTTTGCAAGTAAGACCAAATCAATTTCATACTTTTCTTTTCCTTTCATTTTATAGTCGAATGAAGAGCTTTAAAATAGGGCATTGTAACGTAGACAGTACTTAGGTACGTCAATTCGAGAACAACGATGTATCAAGGTTAATTCAAATGTCTATATCTTCAAAACAAAGAAGCCTGTCTGACCAGTCGAAACGGCTAGCTTCAACAAACTTCGTCTGTTTATAAATCTTTAATCATCCACAGGTCCATACTATGGTGACCAGCATCATTGGCAATCGGTTTTGAAAGCTGGCTATAGCCACACTGCTGATAGAGCTGATGAGCCGCCTCTAATCGTCCTGTCGTCTCCAGATATATCTGGGAGTAGCCTGACTGACGGGCTGCATCTTCGATAACCTCTAGAAGTTGTCTAGCTAGCCCCTGACGGCGGAAAGCGACATCTACATAGAGCTTTTGCAATTCACAGATTTCATCCGTAACAGGACCAAAACCACCACAAGCCACAACTTGCCCATCAACTTTTCCGATAAAATAGGCAGAGCGATCCAGGTCCGCGTAGTAGCTAGTTAAATGGTCCAACTGCGGGTCGAAGTAGGCAGTCCCAGGAATCGCTAGGCCTTCTGCTTCTAAAGACTGACGAATCAAACCTGCAACAGCCGCATCTTCGGACGTCTGAATAGAGGTGATGTGCATACGCATTCCTTTCTCAATTTCTAGACACTCTTGGTCACTAGATTAGGCTTCTAACTCACTCAAGTACTCATAGCGCTCGTACTTGGCAAGGAGCTGGGCATTCTGCTCGTCCAACTCTTTTTGCAGGTCGGACAGGCGGGCAAAGTCCGCTCCACAGGTCGCCATTTCGCCCTCAATAACCGTAATCCGCTCCTCCAGCTGGGCAATCTCCTCCTCGATGACCGCCCATTCCTGCTTCTCAAAGTAGGACATGCGCTTGCGCTCGGCTTTTTCCTTCTCCGCCTTTGGTTTTTCGATTTTTTGGACCATAGCAGAGCTGTCAGCTTCAAAGGCTTTTTCGTCCAGATAGTCGGTGTAATTACCGAAGAACTCCCTGACGCCGCCAGCCTCAAAAGCTAGAATCTTGGTCGCCACCTTGTCAAGGAAATAGCGGTCGTGGCTAACCGTAATCACAGGACCTGCAAAGCCTTGCAGGAAGTTCTCCAAGACTGTCAAGGTCGCAATGTCCAAATCATTGGTCGGCTCGTCTAGGAGCAGGACATTGGGTTTTTCAATCAAGATTTTCAAGAGATAGAGCCGTTTTTTCTCTCCACCAGACAGCTTGGCAATCTGGGTACCATGAGTTGAGCGAGGGAAGAGAAACTGCTCCAAAATCTCGGAAATGCTGGTCGTGCCGACAGTCGTCTTAACCTCGTCTGCCACCTCTTGCAGATAGTTGATGACCCGCTTGCTCTCGTCCATCCCCTTAAGGTTTTGCGAGAAGTAGCCAACCCGAACAGTCTCCCCCATGTCAACTGTCCCAGCTGTGGCTTGCAAGTCTCCGCTAATCAGGTTGAGCAGGGTGGACTTGCCGACCCCATTGTCTCCGACAATGCCGATCCTATCCTTGTTTTGAATGAGCAGATTAAAATTGCTCAAAATCGGCTTGTCGCCATAGGAGAAGCTGACCTGCTCAAAGTTAATGACTTTCTTGCCAATCCGACTGGTCTCAAAGGTGATGTCCAACTCTGTACTGGTGGTCGTGGTTGCCGAGTCCCCTTTCAGCTCATGGAAGCGATTGATCCGAGCCTGTTGCTTGGTCGCACGCGCCTGCGGCTGGCGGCGCATCCACTCCAGCTCCTGCTTGTAGAGTTGCTTTTTCTTGTGGAGACTAGCCGCATCTCGCTCGTCCTGTTCTGCTCGCAGGCGCACATAGTCTTGGTAGTTGCCCTGATACTCAGTAAGGGAGCTGTTAGCCAGCTCAAAGATACGGGTGGCGACATTGTCCAAGAAATAGCGGTCATGGGTGATGAAGAGGACTGTTTTCCTGCTGGTTTTCAGGTAAGTGGTCAACCAAGCGATGGTATCAATGTCCAGATGGTTGGTCGGCTCGTCAAGAAGCAAGAGGTCACTGTCTGACAGGAGCACCTGAGCTAGCTGAACCCGACGACGCAGCCCCCCAGACAGGGAGCCGACGGTGGCTTGCAAATCTGTAATTCCTAACTTGCTCAGGACCGTTTTGACCTCGCTCTCGATTGACCAGACGTCCAGCGCATCCATTTCTGCCATGACCTTTTCCAGCTCTTTCTGGCTCTCTTCTGAGTAGTCCAATAGCAGAGCTTCATAGCGTTTCAGCACTGCCATTTCCCTTAAATCCGACGAGAGAACCGTGTCTAGGACAGACTTGCTGTCGTCAAAATCAGGCTCTTGGGTCAGGTAACTGATGGTGTAGCCCTTGGCAGCGGTAAAGGGCGAGCGGTCGCCGTCAAAGCCAGACCGCCCCGACAGAACGTCAAGGAGCGTGGTCTTGCCCGTGCCGTTGACTCCAATCAGCCCAATCCGATCCAGCTCATGGACGATAAAACTGATGTCCCGAAAAACCGTCTTGTCCCCAACGGACTTAGTTAAGTGTTCTACGATAAAGTTTGACATGGTGGTGCTTTCTAAAAAATATTTATATTTAACTACTTAAAATTTTAGGTGTGCTATTAATAAGCACACCTAAAATACTATGTTTTCTTGAATATCCGCCATTCATTTTCGTCCCAAATAAATTCTTTTTCAAGGCTAGTGCTTAAAAAATTATATTCTTCTACTTGAGAAAACACAGAATCCAATTGACTAATAAATTCAAGACCTTTATTTAAATCCACCATTTTAATAAAGTTAGCAATTCCATAAAGATGAGCTTTATACTGCTTCTCAGATAGAGGAAGCCCAGTTTTTTCTAAATGATTACCTAAACCGAATTTTTTTATATAATATATATTTTTTCGTAGATTTCTAGTAACAGATTTCGGAACTGATAATTTTTCATTAACTATAATCCCTGTAACTCTCTTCCGGTCTCCTGGTTTCAACATAATTGTTTTAGATTCATTTAAAGAAAATCCTTGTGAAATTATTATCTCTTCAATCAAAGGTTTTATCCAGAAAAAACTTCTACTTCCTGAAATAGTTATATCATCAGCATATCTTGTATAAATTAGTCCGTTATGTTTGCATAACGTTGAAAGTCGCTTATCCAGAGTACTACATACAATATTAGCTAAATATGGACTCGTAGGAGAACCCTGTGGTAACTCGCTATTTTGTGTACATATATTTGCTAAGGCTGTTGCAATCTCTGGAAGAATACCATATTTTATGAATACAGAGCGTACCATAGCAAAATTAATGCTAGGAAAAAAATTTATGATATCTATTTTCAGTATATATTTTTTTGCCAAATGTAAATTAGCATTATCCACTATGGATTTTTGAGGAACAAAACCTGTAGCCTCTTTTTCTACAGGAATTTTATATAATATGTTATCTAAAATCCATCTCTGTACTGATTTCAGTCCTAAAGTAGGAATATTTAGCGTTCTATATTCCCCATTTTTTTTGGGAATTCTAGCCTGTTTATAAAATTGCTTTTTATCAAAAAGAACACTATAAAAAAATTTTTTATTAATTCCTATACTTTTCCTTAAATCTTCCAAAGTTAAAAATACAGGAATATCAAATTCCTCAGTCATTAGTAATTACTCCCGTAAACTATTGAATAATTTTTGAGATACTTAAATCTAATAATCCCTTGATGCAATCAAGTTTTTCCTATAGGGCAGGATAAAAGCGGTGGCCTCACAAGCGACCTGCCCTATGACTAATTTTACGCTAGTAAAATTGTCATCGTTATCTAATGAAGTTAGATAACGATAGACTATTGTAAACATTATTTCTTAGATAGGACGACTCGCCTATCAGACACTCTAACTCAAAAATCAATCTTAATCGATAAATCTTGTTTTAACGCTTTAACCTCGTATTCTCTTTCTATTTCAGTAAGATTTATAGAATCAAGATGCTTACCACTTAGAAATTGAAGTCCTTGAGGCGTTAACTCAAGATTGTCTGTAACCAATGACATCGTTTGACATTCCTGTATAATACCTGGATTATAACATAAAATCTTATCTAATTCAATTTCTTTCAAAGCGACACTTATTCTACTATTATCTCTCAGATACATCAAAAGTAGCAACTTATCCTGTTCCTCACCCACGATACCTCTAGTACTTAAAAACCATCTCACCTGATTTGAACAAGCTACCCACCGACTATTTGTTCGTGAAACACTTTTTCCTGATCTCGGAAATATCGGGTACCAGACTGGTTCATTCAAGTTCTCTCTCCAAAACAAACTCAACGTATTATTTGGTGTATTTCTATAAGTTGTGACTACTGATTCCGTTTTGTTATATCCCAATGTGTAATTATCTTCTCGATTATGTACAACAGTACTCTCGAACTCCGTAATAATTCTCTCTAGTTCAGGATTATCGCGAAAATATTTTGTTGAACTCTCATACTTAATAAATTGCCCTGTAATATTTAGTTCTCTTAAAGTATTTTCTAAAATTATTTTTGCATCTTCTGTTGCATGAATACAAAATACAATAACAAAAATCCCCTCAGGTAAATAAGAATGTATAATCTGTAAGAAATCACGAATTGTCCCACCAGTACCGGTATAATCATCTAGTAACAATAAATACTTCTTACCTCTTAGTAGTTTCGTACACCTAGACCTCTCTTTATGTGATTCCTTTTCAAAGATATTTTGATTATAGTGCTCAAATCCTTCTTTACCATTGAGATGATTACGGTAACTCATTTCAATATCAATGATACTATTGAAATATATAGACAATCGATTATCTAGTTCATTTGCTTCTAAATATAAAGCACTTAATGCAATTGAACTATTATGTTTATGAGTTTGTTTGTTTAGTACCGAGGCAAAAAGGCATGAATCTATATCAACTCCATTATCCATGAGTTTTCTATGAAAAGCACGAAATATTTCAACAATTTTCTGTCTAGAATAATAAATATAATCATTGCGTATGCACATCAAAATCATATTTTTTACTCTGACATCAGTTCCTTCTGGTATTTGAGATAAAAATCGTCCAAACTTTCTTCTAAAATGTCTCAAATAATGCTCGTCAAGGCTTGGACTTAAATTATTTCTTTTAAAAAAACAATCAACTATTTCAGAAAACTCTTGCCTTCTCTCTTCTTGTTCCATATCAAACTTACCACTAGCTAAAATATTATAATTTTGTTATTACCCACTCCCAGACTTCCTCCCTCTCATTCCCCACTTCCCCTGCCACAATTGATCGTTCCAGCTCGTCCAGAATGTCGCCCAGCTGGGGGCCTGGTGTGAGGCCGAAGTCTTGGATCAGGTCTCGCCCGGTGATAGCCATATCTTGCTTGGAGTGGATAGGGAGCTCCTCGTCTAATTGCTGGATCAGCGCTGGCTGGCTGGATAAGCCCTTGGCCTGTCTGAGGTCTTCCACCAAAAGTAGGCAGTCCTTGCCATAGCGGTAGACCAGCTGACGACTGGGCTCCGCACTCAAGCGCTCACGGTAGGCAGACACCAGCTGGTCGACCGCTTTCTGAAAATCATTGGAGGTTTTCCATTTTTTCAGGAAGGGTTTGACGTCTCTGATGTTTAGGGCTAATAGCAGAGCAGCCCAAGCCTGTTCAGAGCTGGTAAACTGGTAGCCGTTAGCAAAGTCATCACGCAAGGTCTCAAGCTCTGCTCCTTTTTCAGCCATATCAGGCAGAAAGTCATAGGCACAACTCGCTATCAGGCTGGTCAGACCAGCCTGCCAAAAGGGTGCGGTCAAGAGCTTGTCAAACTCGATGAAGACCCGCTCCACGGAAATCTTCTCGAGCAAGGGTGCCAGCTCTGCCATTGCCCCAAAAGTCGCAGGCTCGAGGGTAAAGCCAAGGCTGGCCACAAAACGAAAGCCGCGCATAATTCGCAGGGCATCCTCTTGGAACCGCTCGGCTGGCACTCCTACCGCACGGAGTAGGCGGTTATCCAAATCCATCAAGCCACCAAAAAGGTCCACAACTGTCCCAGTCTCGTCTAGTGCAAAAGCATTGACCGTAAAGTCCCGTCGCAGTAGGTCCTCATCCAGAGACCGCACAAAGGTCACCCCAGACGGTCTGCGGTAGTCCACATAGACATCCTCGGTCCGAAAGGTCGTCACTTCGTACTCATCATCGTCCGCAAGGACCAAGACCGTTCCGTGCTCAATACCGATGTCCACTGTTCGGGGGAAAATCTGCTTGGTCTCTTCTGGATAGCTGGAGGTGGCGATGTCCACGTCATGAATGGGGCGTCCCAGGATGGCATCCCGAACTGAGCCACCGACAAAATAGGCCTCGAAGCCCGCTACCTTAATTTTCTCTAATATGGGTAAAGCCCTCTGAAATTCAGAAGGCAAGGTTGTTAATTTCATATCCAATTCTCGTTCTAATCGTCAAAACGCTTGCGGTATTCGTCTTCCAGAATGGCATGCTTTTTGCGTTTGATACTATCTTCTGCTCGTGTGCCAATAAAGGCCAACCAGATAACAAAGCCTACTGCAAGAACCGTGAAAAATAATTCTCGATACGTATAGGCAACTCCAAAAATTTCAATCATGGTATTGCTCCACAGACTACAATAAGTTCTCTAATCCGTAAACAAGTTGGTCACGCGTGACCACAGCCTTAATTCCGATATTGACCCCGCTCATAAAGGATACACGGTCATAGGAATCATGACGAAGGGTCAGACCCTCACCCTGCGCTCCAAAGATGACTTCCTGATGGGCAACAAGCCCTGGCAAGCGCACGGAATGAATCCGCATGCCGTCCACTTCCGCCCCGCGTGCTCCTGCCAGCAACTCCTCTTCGTCAGCAGCCCCTTGTGGCTTGCTTTGACGGGTCTCACGCAGGAGCTCTGCGGTCTTAATGGCCGTGCCTGACGGCGCATCTTTTTTCTTATCGTGATGGAGCTCGATGATCTCCACATCTGGGAAATACTTGGCCGCTTTCTGGGCAAATTCCATCAAGAGGATAGCGCCAATCGCAAAGTTAGGGGCAATCAAGCCACCCAGCTTTTTCTGACGAGACAAGTCAACCAGCTCGGCGATTTGTGCCTCGGTAAAGCCAGTCGTCCCCACGACAGGGGCAAAGCCCTGCTCAAGAGCAAAACGAGTGTTATCATAAGCGACCGCAGGGGTCGTAAAATCCACCCAGACATCAGCAGAGAAGCCCACCAAGTCCGCCTTATCGGTGAAGACAGGCACGCCTTCAACCTCTTTTTCAGTCGCAAAGGGGTCCAAGAGACCGACCAACTCTAGCTCAGGGTCAGCCTGTACCATCTGGACAGCCGTGCTGCCCATTTTTCCCTTAAATCCTGCAATGATAACCTTAATCGCCATCGTATTCTCCTTTTCTAGTAACCAACAACCTTACACCAAAGGTGATAAACCAAAGGCAACAGCTCCCTCACCCAAGTGTGTCGCAATAACGCAGTTGAGTGGTGCCACGGTTAAATAGTCCTCAGACAAGTCAGTTTCTGCTAACAATAATTGCTTAAACTGCTCAGCCTTATCTTCTGCGTTGGTATGCAAAACAGCCACTTGATAGCTTCCATCAGCCGTAATCTCTTTCAAAATCTCAATCAAACGCTTAATGGCCTTTTTCTCTGTGCGAACCTTCTCGTAGACCACAATTTTCCCATCCTCATCAAAGCGCAAAATTGGCTTGATCGACAAGAGGTTGCCCAAAATAGCAGAGCCATTGGACAAGCGTCCTCCCTTAACCAAGTGATTGAGGTCATCAACCATGATAAAGGCTGTTGAGCGGTCAATCTGCACTTGTAGACGTTCCATAATCGTCTCAAAATCCAGTCCAGCTCTGCTATTGTCCAAAACCTTCTCAACCATCTGGCCAAGTGGGACACTAGTTAGCTTGGAATCCGGAAAGGCAATCGTCAATCGAGGATGCTCATCAATCAAAAATTGAATGGTCTGGTGAAAACCAGAAATCCCACCCGCAAGGAAAAGCCCGATGACATGGGTGTAACCAGAACTCTCAAGATTTGATAAGAGTTCATCCAATTCTGCCAGAGATGGCTGACTCGTCTTAGGCAAGTCTGATGAAGCTGCCATCAACTGATAAAACTGGTCCTGCTCTAGGTTTTTATGCTCAACATAGGTCGTTTGACCAATCATCACGGGCACATCTAACACAAAAAGACAGTCTTGTTGGTAGGTTTTCTGGCTCAGATAAGCCGTTGAGTCCGTTACAACTGCTAACTTCATCTTAAAACTCCAAATTTACTCCTGGACGATCCAAGGCGATTTCTGTTACTTCAAAGGTCAAGCGTTTGACCATGTCCAATAGCGGTGCAGCCAATTCTTGAACCTCAGGCTGAGAAAGTTCCTTAATTTCATTGACAATTCGGCCTTGAATATGGCTCATCTGTGAAATCATAGCATTAATAACAAAGTCATCGTGAACCACTGTCATTTGTAGAATAGTTATCAGTGAGGTCACCTTGTTTTCCTGATCTTTTTTCACCAATTGGAAATTAACTTGTGCTCCAGTTTTAGGCGCTTCGTGTTCTTTTTCCCATTCCAAGTTACGGGCATTGTAGTGATACTGGTTGACAAATTCTTTTTCACGTTTAAGTTCCATCTTGTTCCTCCTCAGAATATTCCATCTGATTGACTTTCTTTTCTGTAAAATACCTTACCATTATACCATAGATAAGAAAGCATTAAAAGAAAGAAATAATAAGGTCCTAAAGGTCATAAAAATGGAGTAGGAAAGCACCCCTAAAATCAAAAAAAGAGCTCGTCTTCCCACCCCACACAGCTCCAACTGTCAGGGAAGTGACTGTTGGAGGTTGGAAATAAGGGAAACAAAGTTTCCCACATTCGTTAAAGTTCTAAAAGCTAACAACATCAGCGTATTAGAGCTCATTCAGCAGTGGTTCATTGGTGCTAAAGCACCTAATGAACTGTGCAGGGGCCTTTCTAAGCTGGCAAAGCCAGCAGAAAGGCTCCCAACCACTGCGTTAGAATGTTAAAACGAACTCTACATAGCGAGGTTGGACTTTATACCCAACCTCCTAAAGATTATTTTTCAAATTATTGACCACCAGGTCTACCTTGTCCTGGGCCGCCTTGTCCTCTAGGTGCACCGCCACCCATCATGGATTCGGTGATTTCATTGACCGTTTCTCCGTTGACGATCAGCGTTCCGCCTGTGTAGCTTGCATTTCCGCTGAAGTCAAAGGCTGATTGCCCCGTCACGGTGATGGTACCTCCAGTTACGGTGAGATCACCGTTTGAGTCAAGGGCATCGGTATCGCCTGACGCCATTTCAATAGTCAGATTACCACCATTTACGGTCAAGGACACATCTGGTTGCACATCCATGTCACCACCTGTGAAGGCCCAGTCAGAGGCGTTAATACCATCATCAGATGCGACAATTTTGATATCTCCATCATTGATCGTTACCGTTTTTCCTTCCATCCCTTCAACAGAAGATTGAATGTCGATAGTTCCACCATCTACGACCAAGTCATTTGAGGCATGGACGGCATCGTCACCTGCATTGATGGTGATGTTACCAGACTGGATGTAGAGGTTCCCCATGGTTGTATCTTCATCATTGTCTGAGTGGAGAGCATCTTCTGCTGCTGTGATGGTCATGGTTGAGTTAGTGATATTGAGGGCATCATTGGCAGACACCGCATGTTTCACCGTCGATGTAATCGTGTAAGTACCGCCTGTGAACTTGACATCGTCATTCCCCTTGATGGCATTATTGTAGTTCCCTGTTACGGTCAGACTACCAGAACCATTAAAGGTGATGTCTTTTTTAGAGTAAATGGCTGCGCTGTAGTCCGTCGCGGTACGGTTAGCTGAATCTTCGATGATATTGTTAGTGCCAGCTGCACTTGTTACTACAACCTTGTCTGCATTGGTTACCGCAATCAAAGCATCAGTCCCTGTCATGGTCATGCCATTAAGTACCAATTGAACCTTATCGCTGTCACTAGCTTCGACTAAAATTTGTACCCCATCACTCTCACCAGAAATGATATAGGTACCACCAGCAGTAATTTTCACTACTGAACCGGAAACAGATACGCCATTTCCAGATACGGTCGCAGATGAACCAGAAAGCTTGATGGTTGATGCCGAAGACTCATCATAAGTATCAGTCATATCAGTATCAGTGAAATATTCTGTATTAGCTGTCGTTGACTGACTAGAGGAAGTGCTTGTTGAAGTTGTAGTCGTCACTGTAGCTGTCGATGTTTTGCTCTCTGAAGTTTGCGTCGAGCAAGCTGCCAAAGATACCGCCATCAGGACAGCTGGGACTAATAATTTTATTTTGTGCTTCATAAGAAAAAGTCTCCTTTAGTTTTAACTGACATTAGTCTATCAGCCCTGACTAAAAGAAACCTTAAGGAATATCTAATCTCGTTTTATTTAAGAATGTTTAAAGAAGATGACTATACATGCTACCCGAATTGCAGAACAGACTACTAAAACACTGGCTGCAGATTGCATCCTTAGTCTTTCTGAGAAATCGCTCTTAGCCCAGAACATAGTCAAAAAAGGGTTGGCGGTCAGCAGCGAGGGCTGATTCCACGGTCAAGAGACGATTATAGTTCCAGTCCTTAATGCGGGTTTTCATAGCAGCGCTAGGTGCTTGCTGCTCTGCTATTTGCCCAAAAAGATCCAACTGAATAGCTTGATCAGTCGGCTCAGACGGAGGCACTGAAAAGGTGCTATCATCCATCTGGACGATATTATAGGATATAATCCGAGCAATCTCCTCGCGGAACTGAGGGAGCGGAGCCAAGAAGAACTTAGCCGCATAATAGGCATCAAAGGTCTTGAGCAACTCGTCCCGCAGTAGAAAGAGATCGTCCCCCGCCAAGAGATAGGCGTAGCTGGTCTGATAGGCGATCTGAGCCCAAGTGAAAAAGGCATTCGGACTAGTAACCTCTCGCATGATAGCCTGTAACTTAAGGTCTAGAATCCCCGCCCTCTGCAAGATTGGAATAGTCTGTCCTGTGGCCTGATGATAGGGCGTTATCAGAAACCCTCCTTCGAGTGCGCGCTTATCTAACCACCGCGTTTCAAGAAATTCTGTCCATGAGAGAAAATCCATCCCTGTCAACTCCAAGTCAATAACGTGCTGAATTCCATCCAAGTTTATAGCCTCTGCTGCTTGAGCAGAACCTTCTTCTATCTTAAGTGCCAATGGTTTAATCACATCTTGATAGATACCAGTAAACTTAAGGGTCGACAGCTCATCTGTCGCCTGAAATCCTCGGCCCCGAAAGGCTTGTCGCTCACTGGCCCATACGAGAGGCTTGCGCGTCGTCCGGTCTATTAACAAAAGATGCTCCAACTGCTTCCGATGATTCTTCGAGCCCACGGCCTGTCACACTCCTCATTTCACGTCTAGATCATAGCAGAGCAGAAAACCTGCTGAACTAAGTCTTTTACATTCCCTATTATACCATGTTTAAGAGACAGTAACCTGATAAATATCTACAAATATCAAACCGTTACAAGGTCCAAAAAACACCCAGAAAAAATTCTGAGTGTTTATTCTGTAATGAAATGAACGTTCAGACGAGGAACTAAGAGACAGGCTATACTACCGTTCACCCAGTCGAAAGTCACGTTCGTTCACAATTATTTAGCTTTACGAAGAGCTCCGAAGAGAACACCTGACACCACCGCACCAATCAAGATGAAGAGGATGTAAAGGAGTGGGTTGCTTGTAAGAGCGATTACGAAGAGTCCTCCGTGAGGAGCAAGAAGCTTAATACCAGAGAGACCTACAAGGGCACCAGCAAGAGCTGAACCTGCAACGAAACTTGGAATCGCACGAGCTGGGTCAGCAGCCGCAAACGGAATGGCACCTTCAGTGATGAAGGAAAGACCCATAATGATGTTGGTCAAACCTGAGTCACGCTCTTCTTGCGTAAATTTATTTTTAAAGAGAAGGGTTGCAACAAAGACTGCAAGAGGTGGAACCATACCACCAGCCATTACAGCCGCCATAACGACTGAACCACCGTCAGCAACTGTTGCAGCAAGTGTACCTGTACCAAAGACGTAAGCTGCCTTGTTAACAGGACCACCCATATCAACTGCCATCATTCCACCAACAAGAAGACCAAGGAGAACAGCTGAGCTACCTGACAAGCTTGTCAAGAAGTTATTAAGCGCAGTGTTGATCGCAGCCATAGGAATGTTGATGAAGAGCATGAGCAAGCCTGTTGCCATAACGCCGAGGAGTGGCAAGAACAAGATAGACTTAGCACCTTCCAATGAGCGAGGAACTTTCACATATTTTTTAATGGCAAGAACCACATAACCTGCTACAAAACCACCTACAAGGGCACCAAGGAATCCAGAAGGAACTCCAGCAAGAGCAGAGGTTGCTTCACCGCCCGCAGCATAAGCTACTTTTCCATAAGCCAATCCACTTGAAGCAATGGCACCAGCTACGAAACCAGAAACCAAACCTGGTTTTTCAGCGATTGAGTATGCTACATATCCAGCAAAGACTGGCAACATGAAACCAAAAGCCGCTTGACCAATCTTCATGAAGATGGATGAAATTTCATGGTAAGACCCAAGATTTCCAAGACTATCTTTTGGCACACCCATGATATTGTCAAAGAGGAAGGCAAGGGCAATCATGATACCGCCACCGATAACGAATGGCAACATTTGAGAGACACCGCTCATGAGGTGTTTGTAGAAGGCTTGACCTGCTGACGATTTCTCATCAGATGTACTTGCTTGTACACTAGCGTTTTTAGCAGTGAAGGTTTCTGCACGGCCATCCAAGATGGTTTGGATCAACTCTTCTGGTTGACGAATACCAGTCGCAACTGGTTTAGAGATAAGCTGTTTTCCGTCGAAGCGGTCTGTTTCAACAGCCTTGTCCGCTGCGATGATAACACCTGCAGCTTTCGCAATTTCATCTGCCGTCAAACGGTTGCCAACACCAGAAGCACCGTTGGTTTCGACGCGGACGTTAACGCCCATTTCTTTACCAGCCTTGATGAGTGCTTCCTCAGCCATGAAGGTGTGAGCAATCCCTGTTGTACAAGCTGTTACTGCTACAATGAGAGGTTGGTCATCTGAAACTGCTGCTGGAGCAACTTCTGTCGCTGCAGATGCAGCTTCTTCTGCGTCAAAGGTTGCAATCACTTCAGCCGCTGAGTTTGCGACACGCAATTTGTCCGCAAAACCTGGCTTCATCAAGTACTTAGACAATTCAGCAAGAGCAGCCAAGTGAGTGTCGTTTGCCCCTTCTGGAGCTGCAATCATGAAGAAGAGGTCTGTTGGTTGACCATCTAATGAGGCATAGTCAAGGCCGTTAGCTGATTTAGCAAAGAGTACAGTCGCTTCTTTCACTGCTGCGTTCTTAGCATGTGGCATAGCAATACCATCTCCAAGACCTGTTGAAGTTTGGGCTTCACGGTTCATGATACCCGCTTTGAAAGTATCAAAGTCCGTCACGACACCGTTGGCAACCAAGCTGTTAATCATTTCATCGATGGCAGCTTCTTTTGTTGTTGCTTGCAAGTCCAGCAACATCACGTTTTTGTTTAAAACATCCTGAATTTTCATCTTTTCTCCACTTCTACTTGTTGGTAAGTTTCTTTGATAAAGTCAATGCTGGCCAAATCATCTGAGAAGGCCGTTGCGGTTCCGCAGGCGACACCCCATTTGAGGGCTTCCAGCGGATCCTTAGAATGAACAAATTCACCTGTAAAGCCTGCGACCATCGAGTCCCCAGCTCCGACAGAGTTTTTCACGACACCCTTGATAGGCTTAGCAAAATAAGTTGCCTCAGGTGTCACAAGCAAGGCGCCATCGCCTGCCATGGAAATGATAACATTTTGGGCACCCTTGGCCAAAATCTGACGAGCGTAGGTTTCCACATCATCAATACCGTTGAGCTCGACACCAAAGATGGCTTCCAGCTCGTGGTTATTTGGTTTGACCAGAAGAGGTTGGTAGGCCAGGCTATCCAGCAAGGTCTGCCCTTCAAAGTCACAGACCACCTGAGCACCCGTTTCCCGAACCAATGGAATCAGTTCATTGTAGACCTGATTACCAAGACTGGCTGGTGCCGAACCTGCAAAGACGACGGTATCATCTGCTGACAAGCCCGACAGAACCCGCTTGAGTTCCTCCAACTGGGCTGTGGTCACATCTGGACCAGCTCCGTTGATTTCTGTCTCTTGGTCGGCCTTGATTTTCACGTTGATCCGTGTATCTTGGTCCACCGCAACAAATTGGGTCTTGATGCCTTCAGCCACAAGTCCGTCTTCAACGAATTTGCCTGTAAAGCCACCTAGAAAACCAGTCGCTGTATTGTCGTAGCCAATCCGTTGCAGGATTCGACTGACGTTGATACCTTTCCCCCCCGCAAACTTATCATCGCTGTCCATGCGGTTGACACTACCGGTCTCAACATGGTCCAAACGAACGATAAAGTCAATGGACGGGTTCAAGGTAACTGTATAAATCATACCTCCATAACCTCCGTTTTCTCCTTGAGATTCTTCGTTAAAACATTCAGTGATTTATTGGTAATAACGCTAGCCTTCTCAATGCCAGTTACCTTGACAAAGGAAGTCTGACTGAGTTTGGTGTTATCCACCAAAACGTAGGCCTTGCGTGCATTTTCAATAATCAACTGCTTAATCACTGCCTCTTCCAAATCTGGTGTCGTAAAGAAATTTTCATCTACCCCATTCATCCCCAGAAAAGCCTTGTCGAAATTGAGCCGTTTAATCTGCTCAACAGCTAGCTGACCGACGGAAGCATCCGTCGACTGCTTAACAAAACCACCGATAATAATGGTCTGAATTCCTCGTTCAACCAACTTGGACGCATGGTGGATGGAATTGGTCACCACAGTCACCTGTTTGAAGGTCAACTCACGGACCAAGAGCTCCGTTGTTGTCCCAGCATCAATGAAAACCACATCTCCTTCATCAATCTGAGCCAAGGCTTCTTTAGCAATGGCCATCTTTTCTTGAACGTTTTTGATGGATTTTTCCTGATTGCTGAGTTCTTCTTGCAGGCTTGCGATGCGTTCTGCACCACCATGGACTCGGCGTAATTTATTTTCACTCTCCAGCTCATCCAAATCACGACGGATAGTCGACTCAGAAGTTTCCAATAAATTGGTCAATTCTTCCAAAGAGACCGTGTTTTCTTCACGAATCTTATCCGTAATGAAGCGTTTGCGTTCAGATTTTAAAATAAACAGCACCTCCTCGCAATCGTTTACAAAACCTATTATACCTCATTTTTTGTCTCTGTCAATCACTTTCTATCAAAATCTTTCAAAAAATATCATTTTGGTTCCGTTATCATTTTGAAAACTATCATAACCTTTCAGAAAATGAAAAAGAGTCTGGGCAAAAACTCTCAGAAATTGTAAAAGGCTTAGATAACGTCCTCAAAAAACGTTGATTCTAAACCTTTTTTTATTCTATACTGTTTACAAGAAGAGTTGAATTCTGAGTTTTTGCCCAGCCTCGATTTTACTGAATGAGTGATGTGGAGTGTACCACACGATTGTCACGATCTGGATAGATGTAATTGATGGCCTGGTTAACTGCAATCGGTGCTTCACCATAGCCAACCGCAATCAAATCAACCTTGCCGGCATATTCTGCAGCATCACCGATGGCATAAACACCTTCTAAAGTTGTCTCATAGGTCGGCGATACCAAGATACTACTCCGCTTGCTCTCCACCTCCCAGTTACGAAGGTTCTTGTTGGAGGTCGCAAAGCCATAGCTAACAATAACAGAGTCAAAGTTTATCTCTTTAGTCTCATCAGATTTGACCTTTTGGATGGTGATTGAACTTGCCGTCTGACCATCTCCCTTAATCTCAACTGGCACAAAAGGTGTTTTGATAGCAACAGATGAGGCCTGCAAGAGTTCCACACTATGTTCGTGAGCTCGGAAGGTATCACGGCGATGAATAACTGTCACAGATTTAGCAATCTTTTCTAGAGCCAGAGCCCAATCAACAGCTGAGTCTCCGCCTCCAAAAATAGCCACATCCTGTCCAGTAAACTGGTCCAGTTTACGGACGTTATAAAAGAGATTATTATCCGCATAGTTCTCTTCGCCGTCAACCCCTAATGGGCGTGGGGCAAAGGCTCCATTTCCACAAGCGATGATGATGGCACGCGCCCGGTGGGTTCCCTTATTAGTTGTAATGGTAAAAATACCATCCGTCTTTTCAAAGGTCAATACCTCTTCCTTAAGAGTGATGGTAGTGCGATCTTTAAAGCGCTCTAATTGCTCAATCTGATTGGCAACCAAATCACCGCCTGAAATAGCTGGATAGGCCGCAATGTCGTAAATCATTTTCTCAGGATAGAGGATAGCAGGTTGGCCACCGAGCTCCGAAAGGGCTTCGATAATCTGAACACTCATCCCCCGTAGACCCGCATAAAAGGCCGCAAAAAGCCCTACAGGACCGCCCCCGATAATCGTTATGTCATGAATCTTAGTGTCTGTCATGCGTTTCCTCCTCTTCTTTTATCTGTTCCAATAGCAGAGCTTCTTCTGACGTTAATTCATACTTTTCAAGCAAGTCAGGTCGGCGTGCTAGGGTTTTTCGCAAGCTTTGCTCAATCCGCCATTTTCGGATATTTTCATGGTGGCCGCTCATGAGGACATCAGGAACTGTCATCCCGCGGAAATCATATGGCCTTGTGTACTGAGGAAATTCTAGCAAACCTGACGAAAAACTGTCATCCCGGTGACTGGCTTCCTTGCCCAGAACCTCTGGAATGAGACGAACTGTCGCATCCACCATGGTCATGGCAGCGAGTTCCCCACCAGTCAAGACAAAGTCTCCGAGAGAAATCTCATCCGTCACTAATGTCTTGATCCGCTCGTCGTAACCTTCATAGTGGCCACAGATGAAGACCAGATGCTCCACTCGAGCCAACTCCTCTGCGTAGGCCTGATCAAAGGTCCGCCCAGCGGGATCCAGCAAAATCACGCGGGGCTCTGCTATTTTTTCCAAAGCCTCAAAGGCATCAAAGATCGGCTGGGCCCGCAACAACATGCCCTGACCACCACCGTAGGGCTCATCGTCGACATGGCGAGCCTTCTCAGCATACTCTCGAAAGTTGTAGTAATTGATGTCTAGCAGCCCCTTCTCCTTGGCCTTGCCGACAATGGAATGCTCCAGGGGGGCAAACATCTCAGGAAAGAGGGTCAAAATATCAATCTTCATCGTCTAGTCCCTCAAGAACATCAACATCCACGCGCCCTGCGGCTACATCAACCTTTAGAACCACCGGCGGAATGTAAGGCAAGAGCAAGTCACGTTTGCCCTTACGCTTGACTACCCAAACATCATTCGCCCCTGGTTGGAGGATCTCCTTGATCTGACCGATGAGAACATCGTTCTCGTAAACATCCAGACCGATAATTTCATGATAGTAGAATTCGTCCTCATCTAGGTCTGAGAGATTTTCCTCTGCTACCTTAAGGGAAAAGCCCTTGTATTTTTCAACATCGTTGATGTGATAGAGGCCCTTAAATTTGACGATGTCAAAGTTTTTCTGCTTGCGGTGACTAGCAATTTCTAGAGTAGTCACGAAGTGATCCTTGTCATCAAAGAGAGCCAGCTGGGCACCTTTTTTAAAGCGCTCCTCTGCAAAATCCGTCACAGACATCACCCGTAGCTCACCTTGCAAACCTTGAGTGTTAACAATTTTTCCAACGTTAAAATAATTCATATCTTGTCGTCATCTCTAGTCCGAGATGACATCCTTTCCAAATCTTAGGGCAGTTATCATTTTCGCCCACATACGCCTACTATTCTACCATGGCAGAGCGGATTTCACAAATTAAGACTTGCTGAATAGCAGAAAATGCACAATACTCTTCCAAAAAACCTTATCCTAAAACACATTAAATAAAGGACTAGAAAAACCAATGGAGCCTATCCTGAGAGGGAGTCCATTGGTTTTAATGTTTTCACAGACTAAGTTCCACTTACAGAATGAGTGAAATTAACTATGGATTTTTGCGATTCAATGTCAGAATCCTGAACGAGTCTACTCATTGTTTGATTTAATTGTAGTAGGACTAGTGTGACGTTTGGCTAGGAGTGAAACTGGTTTCGTATTCGTTTCAGATACAATTTCTAATTCGTGCCCTAGTTCAACAATAAGATTAGATTTTATATAAACATTCTTCGTGGAAACACCTTGAATTGATGCTAGGCTGTATCCATTCACCAAAATATCATAGCGCTCAGCAAGTTTAAAATCATAATGAAACACAGCAATACCATCCTTATCAGTAACTAGCTCTCCTATCGTTTGATGACTATCATCTCTCAAACAAACAATTTGGAAGGCGCACGGATAACCGTCCTCATTTCTTACAACAACTGTTAACGCCTTATTTTTTGTGGTATTGGATTGACTATTCTTCATGCTTAAATCGTCTGTTTTTGCAGGATAATAGCGTTCGCCATCTCCCATAACAAGCAGCCCCAAACTATGATCAATCGGAAGATTTTGTCCAACCTCTTTATCCTGTGGACTCTCTTTACCATTAGCTATATTAAATAACTGATGTAAATGCTTATCGTTCTGAGATGGCAGGGAAACTTCCCTCTTCCTACTCTCCATTCCATTAGCAAGCGCTATGAATTTATAAATAGAAGATTGAACGAAAGTTTTTGCACCACTAGGATTTTCTAAGCGTACCGTTTTAGGCTGATTGACCCCTACTCGACCATATCTTACACCATTGACATAATAGTTATATTCAGCTTGCTCTGCTATCCCTTCCTCAAAAATTGCATAGCCGTGCTCACACGTCTTACAAATTCCAATGGTCTGTCCTTGATTATTTTTAAGCTCTACACGCTGCTGAGCCAATGGCTGAGCATCGGCACCTTGTACCATTAAACTGATGGTATTTTTCTTGTCATCTGATAGGGAATCAACCTTAAAAGTTTCGGAAACTACCATGCCAGGCCTGCTAGGTGATAATAGAGGTTGGCTTTGAGCTCCTTCAACCTCTACTTCAAACCTTCTTGTCATAGAAAGTTGATTAAAAGCCGCCACTCCCTTTCTATTAGACAATGAACTGGCCACATAGACTAGTCCTTCGTCTCTCGATTCCCACACTGTTACTCTCTTACCAGATAAACTTCGACCATTAGTATCAATAACAGTAGCAACAAACCCAAAATCACCCGTCTCTGGAACTGTCGTTTGTGGAACTGTCGTTTGTGCTTGTGCTGGACACGATTGGCTGATTCCATAGCAGCATCCAACTACTACTGATATTCCAATTCTCAATCCCTTTTCAATTAGCATTCTTTTCATAAAATTCTCCAATAGTTATAGAACTGACGATGATTGGTCATTTTACAATTGACTGAATTTTGACTAGGTAGTTTCAACTGATATTCTAGGTGATTCAGTCTCTTATATTTAACCAGTAAAGTAACAGTGTATCAAAATACTTGGAGATGTCAAGCTATCTTCTAAAAATTGTCATCATATTCTACACAAAAATGAATTTTGTCAAAAAAAACAGCCAGGCGAACCTGACTGTTCCTTGATTATTTGACTAGAATTACTTCTCATCAATCACAAGTCTTACTTTTTTACCTTGGGTTGGCACAGAATATACAATCGTCCTTATCGCCGTAATGGTACGGCCTTTTTTACCGATTACTCGGCCAATGTCCTGTGTATCCAAGTCAAGGTGATACTCCAGAAACTCTGGTGTGTCTTCAATTTTGATAGTTAAGCGATCCGGTTGCGACAAAAGCGGCTTTACGATAGCGATAATGAGATTTTCAATTGTGTCCATAGGCTTTTATTATTTTGAGAATTTAGACTCGTGGAATTTCTTCATCACACCTTCTTTTGAAAGGATGCTGCGAACAGTATCAGATGGTTGAGCACCTTTTGATAACCAGTCAAGAACGCGGTCTTCTTTCAAAGTTACTTGGTTTTCAGAAACGAGTGGGTTGTAAGTTCCAACTGTTTCGATGAAACGACCATCACGTGGTGAACGTGAGTCTGCAACGTTGATACGGTAGAAAGGTTTTTTCTTAGAACCCATACGAGTTAAACGGATTTTTACTGCCATTTGAGATTTTTCTCTTTTCTTTATTTTTTATGGAGGATAGCAGAGCTATTCACTCACTTTAACCATTATAACACAAAAACAAAGAGTGTCAAGAAAAAAACTTGACACCTTTTAAAATATTTTTCCTAGGAGTGTTCCCCCATAAATCCAGAAATAGCCGTAGCAAAAAATAGATAAGGGTTTGCACAGAATAATAATCAGTAAAAACTTCCGATAGCTCATCTTAGTTAATCCAGTCACCATGACAATAATATCAGCGGGTGAAACTGGAGAAAGCATACTAAGGGCAAAGAAAGTATCATAGGTTGGATTGCTCAGTTTGTGTTCGAACTTCTCCAACCGCTTCTCATCAATGAAGAGAAGGATAAAGGGACGGCCGAATCGGCGAACCAGCCAAAACAGCAGGATCGACCCAATCAAAATACCAATATAGTTCAGTAAAAATCCCATCACTGGACCAAAGGCTAGAAATCCGACCACTGTTGTCACCCCACCTGGAATAATCGGGATAACCACTTGGATAATTTGGATAAGGAAAAAGATAATGGTTCCCAAAAAATAATGGCCTCTAATCAGCTCAGCTAAAGCATCTGGCTTGTTCATGATATCCAGCCCCTTTAACAGATAAGCGATCAGTATAATCGTAAATAAGATAGAGACAAAACCCAGAAAATGGATAATTTTCTGCCATCTCTGGTATCGCTTATTGCCTGTTGGATTATTCATAGCGGAGCGCCTCAATCGGATTTAATTTACTTGCTTTATTAGCTGGAAGTATACCAAATATAATACCAATAACAGCAGAGAAAATCAAACTTCCGATGGCAACCTGTGGCATGATAACCATCTTCATATCTGGGAAAGAATTGCCAAGCACAATAGTTAAGCCAAATGCTATTGCAAGTCCAATCAGTCCACCAATCAATGTCAGTACCATAGACTCAATTAAGAACTGGGTCAAAATATTGCGACGTGTCGCTCCCAGCGCCTTCCGCAGACCAATTTCGCGCGTCCGTTCGGTTACAGAGACCAACATGATATTCATCACACCGATACCACCTACCAGCAAGGAAATCCCTGCAATAGCACCGATAACAGCCGTCATAATACCGTAAGCCGAATTAATTTCTTCAATCATCTTGGTCATATCAAAGCTGGTATAGTGTCCATCTTTGCTACCTGATAATTGGGTTAGAACTGCGGTTGCTGAACTGGCAATCTCAGCTGACTTAGATACATCAGCAATATGAAGGTAGACAGAGCTGAGCTCATCCATATTATACTCTGCCGCCAATTGAGTATTGGTCATGATAGCATTTCCTTCGGAAGCCATTCCGTACATGGCCGTCCCGGCATTAGGATCTTCGTATACCCCGACAACCAGATAGGATTTGCTACCGACAGTCACGACTTTATTGAGAGAAGCCTCATCACTACCAAAAAGTTTAACAGCCAACTTAGTATCTAACATAATCACGCGCGAAAAATTCGCATAGTCTTGGTCATTAAATTTACGACCTGCCAAGATTTTATAATTTTTGACAGAAAAGTAAGTCTTATTAATTCCTGTTATATTAACAGACTCTGCCTTTTTACGGTCGTATTCGACGGTTCCTGTCGTGTTATTAGTTCCAAAGTAGCCTTCAACACCGTCAACTTCTTCAACAACTTTTTGGAGCCACTCTTCCTGCATTTTGGGTGCTGTCGCCACTTCTTCTGTATAACCGTAACCAAAGGTTATACCAGAACTTTCTTGACTATCCTGGGTATCATTGGATTCAAAATAAACTTGAACATCTTGCTGGTCTGCAGAGAACATATCAGTAACCTGAGAGGTCATCCCTTGTCCCAGAGCCATAATAACCACGACAGAAGCTACACCAATGATAATACCGAGCATGGTTAAGAATGCCCGCATCTTGTGCCCCATGATAGAGGAGATTGCAAATTTCCAATTTTCCATAGCGACCTCCTTAATCTATACGGACACTGTCTGTCGTATCTTGGGTAATCTCACCATCACGGATGACGATGCGACGACTGGCATACTCAGCAATCTCAGGTTCGTGAGTAACCATAATAATGGTTTTTCCCTCACGGTTGAGCTGGGTCAACAGTTCCATAATTTGATTACCAGTCTTGGTATCCAATGCTCCTGTAGGTTCATCTGCTAAGATAATTGACGGACTATTAACCAGAGCACGGGCAATAGCCACCCGTTGTTTTTGACCTCCTGAAAGTTCAGATGGTAAGTGGTTCATCCGCTCGGCAAGCTCTACTTTTTCTAGATACTGAACGGCTAATTCCTTTCGTTTTCCAACTGGCATGCCTGCATAAATCAGCGGAAGCTCGACATTCTCCTTAGCAGATAGTTTGGAAAGTAAGAAGAATTGCTGGAAGACAAAGCCGATTTCCTTATTACGAACTTGGGCTAGTTTTTTTTCATTGAGCTCTTCAACATGCGTTTCATTGAGCTCATAGTCACCACTGGTCGGCGAATCCAACAAGCCAATAATGTTCATCAGGGTTGATTTACCAGAACCTGAGGGGCCCATGATGGCTACGAATTCACCTTCGTAAACCGTCATATCAATCCCTTTTAGAACTTGTAACTCTTGGTCACCGTTCTTATAGGATTTCGTAATCCCACTCAATTCAATGAGTTTTCGTGATTGATCATTGTGCATTTGTCACCTCTGCTTCTGTCGATTCAGGGGCTTTAGTAGTTGCCTCCGTAGCCTGTGTTGTTTCAGCTTGTGAAGACTCATCCGAACCATTTTCAGACTTGACATCCTCAACACTTTGTCCATCTTGAAGGACATAGTCACCTACTGTAATGACTTTATCACCCGCTGCTAGTCCAGAAACAATTTCTTGAGAAGTCCCATCTGCTGAACCCAATGTTACTTCTGTCTTTTTAACTTTGGTAGTTTTAGTATCGTAGACAAAAACGTAAGATTTATCATCTTCTGTAACGATGGAGGTCAAAGGAACCAGTAAGCTCGTCTTTTGATTAACAACTTCTACAGATACAGCTGACCCTTGACGTAGGCTTCCCAAGGCACTAGTGATATCAATCTTATAAGGATAAGATGCCGTTGTTGTAGCAGTCGAACCAGCTGCAGCATTAGAATCAGCAGAACTATCCGTCGTAGGATAGTTTGAAATTTCAGCAATTTTTCCAGTCCATTCTTCGTTAGGGTAAACCTTAGACTTGATTTTTACTTCTTGACCAACTTTAGCATTTGCCATCTCGTACTCTGTTAAGTTACCGATAACTTGCAATTGCCCTTCACTGGTAATGTGTACCAAGGTTTGTGTTGTTTGAGAAGTTGGTGAAACATTATGATTGATTTCAACAACTGTACCCTGAACATCACTTAAGATAACTGTTTTGTTTAAGGCTGCTTGTGCCTTGTCAACTTCAATTTGAGCATTGGCGTAGGAATCATTAAGTTCTTGCAATTGGTTATTGTAAGTAGCTATTTGGCTTGCAGATGGTTCAACCGTCTCAGAGGATGTTTCTCCAGTTTCAGAATCGGTGCTTGTTACAGTTGATGCCTGAACACCATAGGTTTTTAAGAAGGTAATTTCGCGTCCGATTTTATTAAGAGACCGTACTGCTTGATCGTAGGCTTGCTGAGCAGCTGTTGCATCATACTGAACCAATTGCTGACCTGGCACAACTTGATCTCCTACAGCGACATTATAAGTGAAATTTTCACCCTTCGTAGAATCGTAATAAACATATTGTTCGGATAACGCCTTTACTGTCCCAGATAGTAGGGTACTAGATGCAATCGTCCCCTCCTTAACTTCTGAATAGGTATAGGTTGTTGGAGTCACTGTTTGCTCTTGCGACTGATGATTCATCCAACCAACAGTCCCTACTCCTCCAACTAGAAGTACACCCGCTGCCGCTAATCCGATAATTGTTTTTTTAGAGAGTTGTTTTTTTCCTTTTTTAGCCATGATATGCTCCTTGATTTGATAAAAATAGTAAAACAGAGTTGTTAATCCCCTCAATTACAGGTGCTAACCTCAGTTTAAACCAAACAGACCAGTCTAAACTTACAGTTTTAGAGTCAAATCTTACAATATTGAAAGAAAAACTGCTGCCTCACTTTGTATTGTTTTTATAACACAATTATAGAATGGGACAATTGCCTTGTCAAGTATTTTTATCAAAAATAAAAAGACCGTTCAAAAAGCTATTAGATAGGCGTTGAAACGGTTCTAGATTAATCTAGTACTTCTATTTTTTAAGATATCATTGGCTTTTTTGTATGAGCCTCTAGTACAAATCAAGGTAGCCATAATGAAATTTTTGGTTGGGTCGAATGACACGTGTCAGCCCAAGTTCCTCAAAGGTCTGGTCCCTGAAATGTGCCTTGAGAATAATCTTTCGTCTAGCCACACGACAGGCCTGTTCAAACAACTCCTTGCTCAGTGGACTGGAATTAGCAAGTCCTAAAAGACCAGATAAATTTGCTGACTCTGCTATTTTTTCCGAAAACATAGGATCAAAATAGATAATATCCACAGACTTCGAGGGTTGAGCCTGAAGATAGGTGAGACTGTCCGAATGAAGAGTGACCAATTCACGCATGGCACGGTTGAGTTTAGGAAGAGCTGTTTGGGTATGCTGAAGACCATAAGTCACTAAGTAGTGTATGAGATGATTGGATTCCAATGCCGTCACCTCATGACCAGCTGAAGCCATTACTAAACTATCAGAGGCCAGTCCCATCGTGCAATCTAAAATCGTAATAGACTCATTACCAATCAGGTTTAGTAGGGGATCATGCGAAGCCTTAATCCTTAGCATGGCAGTATCCGGATGAAAAAATAGACTCTGACCACTTGACTGCTCTAGGGATAAACGCTCCTTTGACAGGACCAAAACAGTCTCCCAGTCAAGAAAAAGTTTGGTCAAAGACAGCTTTTGGCGTTCCAAATAAGGGATATTCAAATCTTTGGCGATAGTCTTTGCCTGCTGACGAAGGTCGTCCGTCAGTCTTAAGCTAGTTGTTACACATACGTTCATGCTCTTATTATAACAAAAATCAGCAGACCATACCTGCCGATTTTTGTTCAATCTGTATTAGATAGCTTGGGTTGAGAAACCACGACTTTCCAGTACCTTGAGCATGGCTTCTGCCGTATCAAGGGCGGTAAAGAGTGGCACTCCTGCTCCAATGGCAGAGCTACGGATGACTTGACCATCTGGGTCAGCCACACGTTTCTTCCCAACCGTATTGATGATGGCTTGAACCTTACCTGATTTGACCAAGGCTGGGATGTCATTATCAGACTGCTCACCAATCTTCTCAACTGGCAAGGCCTTGATACCATACTCAGCAAAGTAGGCTGCTGTTCCCTCGGTCGCCATGATGCTATATCCGATAGCCTCAAAGCGTTTGGCTAAATCAAGCGTTTCTTCCTTGTCTTCATCAGCAACGGTGAAAACAACATTCCCAAACTCTGGCAAGTGGAAGTAACTTGCTTCAAAGGCCTTGTAGAGGGCTTTTTCAAGGGTATTGTCAGAGCCCATAACCTCACCTGTCGATTTCATTTCAGGACCAAGCAGACTGTCTACCTTGGCTAATTTACTGAAGGAGAAGACTGGGGCCTTGACATGGACTTGTGAAGATTCAGGATAGAGACCATCTTCATAGCCCAACTCTGTCAAGGTCTGACCAAGAATCAGTTTGGTTGCTACTTGGGCCATTGGGATATTGGTTACCTTGGACAAGAATGGCACGGTCCGGCTGGCACGTGGGTTAACCTCGATGACATAAACCGTCTCATCCTTGATGACAAACTGAATGTTCATCATACCGATACAGTTCAGGCCAATCGCTAGACGTTTGGTGTAATCCGCAATGGTCGCTTGGATTTCAGGAGATAAAGTCTGTGGTGGGTAAACCGCCATAGAGTCTCCCGAATGGACACCGGCCCGCTCGATATGTTCCATAATCCCAGGAATGAGGACATTCGTTCCGTCAGAAATGGCATCTACTTCGCACTCCCGACCAACAATGTAACTATCGACGAGAACAGGATGGTCAGGACTGGCCTCAACAGCTGTCCGCATGTAACTGCGGAGGTCCGCCTCATTTTCCACGATTTCCATGGCACGACCACCGAGAACGTAGGACGGACGCACGAGAACTGGGAAACCAACCTTGTGGGCCGCTTCGACCGCTTCCTCTTCATTAGTTGCCGTTTGTCCAGGAGGTTGTGGGATATCAAGGGCTTTGAGAGCTTGCTCAAAGAGGTCACGGTCTTCAGCACGGTCAAGGTCAGCTACCTGAGTTCCTAAAATAGTTACGCCAGCGTTTGACAGACTTTCTGCCAGGTTGATGGCTGTCTGACCACCGAACTGAACAACCACACCCTTAGGCTGTTCCAACTCGATAACGTTCATGACATCTTCAAAAGTCAATGGCTCAAAGTAAAGCTTGTCAGAGACAGAGAAGTCCGTTGAGACCGTTTCTGGGTTGGAGTTCATGATGATGGCTTCGTAACCAGCTGCCTGAATGGCCTTCACTGAGTGGACTGTAGCGTAGTCAAACTCTACCCCTTGCCCGATACGGATTGGGCCTGACCCCAAAACGATAACGGATTCTTTATCGGACTTGATGGACTCATTTTCCCACTCGTAGGTTGAGTAGAAATAAGGCGTGCTGGACTCAAATTCGGCGGCACAGGTATCGACCATCTTGTAGACTGGGATGAGTTTATTCTCGATACGGATCGCACGCACGTCTGCTGCTGTCTGGTTCCAAAGGTCTGCAATCTTACGATCCGCAAAACCATTACGTTTGGCAATTTTGAGCAGGTCAAGGTCACCGATGTTCGCTTTGAGGGCTTCTTCGATTTCGACAATGTGAAGCAGTTTATCCAGGAAGAAGAGGTCAATTTTGGTCAGCTCTGCGATTTCTTCGACAGAAATGCCACGGCGGATAGCCTCAGAAACGTAGAAGAGGCGGTCATCCTGAGCCTTAACCATCATGTCAAAGAGGCGGTCATCAGACTCATCAGCAAGCTCTGCCATTTGGTTGTGGTAAACACCAATCTCAAGGGAACGGCAAGCCTTGAGCAAGCTTTCCTCGATGTTACGACCGATGGCCATAACTTCTCCCGTCGCCTTCATCTGTGTACCAAGACGACGCTCACCGTTTTCAAACTTGTCGAATGGGAAACGTGGAATCTTAGCGACAACGTAGTCGAGAGCTGGCTCAAACATGGCGTAGGTTGTACCTGTGACAGGGTTGATCATCTCATCAAGGGTCAGACCGACTGCAATCTTGGCAGCCAATTTGGCAATCGGATAACCAGTTGCCTTGGAAGCCAAAGCTGATGACCGAGATACCCGCGGGTTAACCTCGATAACATAGTATTTAAAGGAATGAGGGTCCAAGGCCAACTGAACGTTACAACCACCTTCGATTTTGAGGGCGCGGATAATCTTGAGACTGGCATCCCGGAGCATTTGGTTCTCGCTATCAGACAGGGTCTGAGTCGGCGCAAATACGATGGAGTCTCCCGTATGGATACCAACTGGGTCGAAGTTTTCCATGTTACACACAACGAGGGCATTGTCTGCTGCATCACGCATCACTTCGTACTCGATTTCCTTGAAGCCTGCAATGGAACGCTCAATCAAACACTGAGTCACAGGAGAGAGTTTGAGACCATTTTTAGCAGTCTCACGGAGCTCATCTTCGTTGGCACACATACCACCACCTGTACCACCTAGAGTGAAGGCAGGACGCACGATAACCGGATAGCCGATGCTGTTGGCAAATGCTAAGGCAGCTTCAACTGTCTCCACGATTTCAGACTCAGGGATAGGTTGTTCCAATTCTTCCATCAGCTGTTTAAAGAGATCACGGTCCTCAGCCTGATCGATGGCTGATAACTTAGTCCCAAGAAGTTCAACATTGAGCTCATCGAGAATACCAGCCTTGGACAAGGTCATGGCCATGTTAAGACCAGTTTGTCCACCTAGAGTTGGTAACAGAGCATCCGGACGTTCCTTACGAAGAATCCGAGTTACAAACTCTAGCGTAATCGGCTCAATATAAACCTTATCAGCGATTTCTTTGTCCGTCATAATCGTAGCAGGGTTTGAGTTGACGAGAACAACCTCGTAGCCTTCCTCCTTGAGGGCCAGACAGGCCTGGGTTCCAGCATAATCAAACTCTGCAGCTTGTCCGATGATAATTGGACCAGACCCAATCACCATAATCTTTTTAATATCAGTACGTTTTGGCATAATTTATGATACAAAGCCCGTTAAACAAGCACCGTCAAAATAGGAAACCTGACAAAGACGCTCGCGTCTAGGAAGGATTTCTCTTTTTGACACAGCTTGTAGGGCGTGTTCAAATAAGCAAACTATCTGAACCTTGTATCTTCTCCTTTCTCTATTGTCTAGCTCACGGGTTAGGCTTAAATATCAGGACAACTGACTGAGGGAAAACCTCAGTAGTCTTCACAAGTAAGGGTGTCATTAGGTTTACTGTTGGCTCGCTTGGAAGGCATCAATCAGTTCTAGGAACTCATCAAAGAGGTAGCTAGCATCGTGTGGACCTGGAGCAGCATCCGGATGGTATTGGACAGAGAAGGCTGGGAAATCGCGGTGGCGAACGCCTTCGACCGTTTTATCGTTGATTTCTTCATGAGTCACCATGAGGCAGTCAGGAAGAGTGTCGCGATCAACGGCAAAGCCATGGTTCTGACTGGTAAAATCTACACGGCCAGTTGCGATTTCACGCACCGCATGGTTAAATCCACGGTGACCGAACTTCATTTTGAAGGTTTGAGCTCCATTTGCTAGGCTGAAGAGTTGGTGGCCCATACAGATTCCAAAGACAGGGATTTTTCCTTGAATGCCACGAATCATGTCAAGTGCGTGTGGCACATCCGTTGGGTCTCCAGGGCCGTTGGACAACATGACACCGTCTGGGTTGAGGGCCAAAATCGTCTCAGCTGTCGTATCGTGAGGGACCACGGTAACATTGCAATCACGTTTTGAAAATTCACGGAGAATCGAGTGTTTAAGACCAAAGTCCACAAGGACGATATTTTTCCCAACACCCGGTGCAGGGTAAGCAGTCTTGGTAGATACTTGAGCAATATTATTGGTCGGCAAAACAGTCGCGCGTAGTTGATCCGTTAGGTGCTTGATATCATCACCAGGATTTGCCAGACTCGCCTTCATTGTCCCGTTGCTACGGATAATCTTGGTGAGGGCCCGGGTGTCGATCCCTGAAATACCAGGAATGTTTTTAGCCTTAAGAAATTCGTCCAAGGTCATTTGGTTACGCCAGTTGCTGGCACGACGTGCATGTTCACTGACGACAACACCCTTACAGGTTGGGCTGATAGACTCATAGTCATCGCGATTGACCCCGTAGTTACCAACCAGCGGATAGGTAAAGATCAAAATCTGACCGTTGTAAGATTGGTCTGTGATGGACTCCTGATAGCCTGTCATCCCTGTTGAGAAGACCAACTCCCCCGTCACATCCATATCTGCTCCGAAGGCCTCTCCTTCAAAAACAGTACCGTCTTCTAAAATCAATAATCGTTTTGCCATTTTTTCTCCTTTTGCTTCTCTCTGTAAGCCCTTAAAGTGTTTCGCGACCGGCTAAAATCGCTTCTAAGATTGCCATGCGCACATAGACCCCATTCTCCATCTGACGAACGATACGGGACTTGTCTGCCTCAACTAGACTATCGTCGATTTCTACATCACGATTGACTGGGGCTGGGTGCATGATAATACTGGATTCGCCCAAACGAGCATAGCGCTCCTCAGTCAATCCATGCAGGCGGTTATAGGTTTCTTTGGAAAATGTCCCTGCCCCATCGTGACGCTCATGCTGTACGCGCAAGAGCATAAGGGCATCAACCGTGTCCACCACTTCATCGATAGAGACATGCTTCCCATAGAGGTTGAATTTGCTGTCGTACCACTCTTCTGGTCCTGCAAAATAAAGCTGCGCTCCAAGACGTTTGAGGACCTGCATGTTAGACTTAGCAACCCGTGAATGGGTGATGTCGCCAGCTATGGCAATCTTGAGTCCGTCAAAGTGCCCGAATTCCTCATAAATGGTCATCAAATCCAACAAGCATTGGCTGGGATGTTGACCAGAGCCGTCTCCGCCATTGACAATCGAAGCCGTAATCGTAGAACTATCAATGAGGGGTTTATAGTAGTCCTCCTCAAAATGCCGCACGACGCAGACATCAACGCCCAGGGCTGACATGGTTAAAATCGTATCGTAAAGGGTTTCTCCCTTATTGACCGAGCTCTTGCTGGAGTCAAAATCAATAACCTGCATGCCAAGCTTGCGTTCTGCCACCTCAAAGGATTTATGGGTCCGCGTTGAGGACTCGAAAAAGAGGTTGGACACAAACTTGTCTTGTCTCGATGTAATCTCTACCTGTCCTTGCTTGAAGGCTAGACCACGCTGAATCAGCGCTAGGACCTCATCATTGGTGAGGTCTTCCATCGTTGTCAGATGGTCCAAACTCACCTGACCGTTTACAACAGCCATCCTGTTTCCTCCTGAATTTACTATCTAGTTGAGGGTAACCTGCTTATTCTGGCAAGACGATACTGATGCGATCAGTGCCGTCAATTTCTGCCATTTCAACTAAAATTTCTTCATCGCTAGAGGTTGGGATGTTCTTGCCAACATAATCCGCACGGATAGGGAGCTCACGGTGTCCACGGTCAACGAGGACTGCCAAACTCACACGGGCAGGGCGACCATGACTGACCACGTTATCAATAGCAGCGCGGATAGTACGACCGGTATAGAGCACATCGTCCACTAAAATTACCTCGCGCTCAGTCACATCTACAGGCATGAGGGTCGTATCTTCTGTCGTTTTAACATCGTCACGGAAACTACGAATGTCAAGTTCTGCAACAGGCACATCCAAGTCTTCCAATTGTTTGAGACGCTCTTGAATCCGATTGGCGATATAAACACCACGCGTCTTAATCCCTGCCAAGATTACTTGGTCTAGGTTTTTATTGCGCTCGATAATCTCGTAAGTGATGCGGGTGATAGCCCGCTTCATAGTAACACTGTCGACAATTTCTTTGCTTTTCATGAGCAATACCTTTCTAGCTTTTAGGGTAGAAAAAAACTCTCCTACACAAGGAGAGTTCAGCAAATAGGGTAGAGTTCACCCCTGCCCTTGTATCTGTTCTCCTTGCCTGCCTCTCTGGACAGCACTTAAAGGAATTATTTTGTTAGAACCATTATAACAAAAGTCTAGCAAGATTGCCAGAATTTCATCATTTCTGAACCAAAAAGTTTATAGCTCTGCTATTTTTTAGTAAAATCCAAACGTTTAAGGCCGTAGAGGACAAATCCTGCCAGTAAATAGGCCACAAAGATAGTTCCTGCATAGGTCAAAACATAGGCCCAACCGTACTTGGTCACATTGAGGAAAAAGTAGGCAAAGGGCGAATCATCAGCATCTGGAATGGGAATCTTGAGGACCAAACCATTGAAGAGGCCGAACACCATATAAAGCAGCGGCAAAGCTGTCCAAATAATAGGATCAAACCAGCGATACTGACGTGGCCGGTCCAACAAGAGGGTATCCGCTAAGAAATATAGGGGCACAATGTAATGACAGAGGAGGTTCTCCACCCGCCAAAAATCATCGGCCAAGGGGGCCAGCATAAAATGATAAATGACACAAGTAATCATGATGGACATGGTCACACCACCCTTGACTCGCAGGAGGCTGGTACGTTCCCAATCCTTTCCAATCACCATCTCAAGGACCAAGTAGAAGGTAAAAAGAGTCACAAAGAGATTGGACAGCACAGTATAATACATGAGCATGTGGCCACCGTACTTATAAATTTCCAAGAAAGTCCCCGTCAAAGAAAGGACAAAGAGCAGCAGGCGACTGCCCAAAATCAACTGTTTTCGCATGATATCTCCTATTTGATTTGACCAGCCCTTAAGCTTTCCAAGGTTTCCTGGAAAATGGCTGGCACTGGTGCAGTGAAGGTCATCAGCTCACCTGTCGTCGGATGGGTGAAGCCAAGGGTCTCTGCATGGAGAAACTGCCCTTGACCAGCTAGGGTCTTCCGAGGCCCGTAGGCTGGATCACCGGCAACAGGATGACCAATATAGGCCATGTGAACCCGAATTTGGTGGGTCCGCCCCGTCTCCAAGGTTACCTCAACCAAGGTGTAGTCGCCAAAGCGTTCCAAGACATGAAAACGGGTGAGAGCAGGTTTCCCCTTGGCGGTGACGGCTTGTTTTTTCCGGTCTTTTTCAGAACGACCAATCGGTGCTTCAATCACACCACGATCGTTGGGAAGATTGCCATGGACGATGGCCAGGTATTTACGGAGAGACTTTTGGGCCTTGAGTTCATCAGCAAGAGCTTGGTGGGCCTGGTCATTTTTGGCAACCATCAACAGGCCCGAAGTATCCTTGTCAATGCGGTGAACGATTCCAGGACGGATAATCCCATTGATGCCTGACAGGTCCTTAATGTGAAATAGCAGAGCATTGACTAGGGTACCGGAAGCGTGTCCAGCAGAGGGATGAACCACCATGCCTTGGGGTTTATTGACCACAGCCACATCAGCATCCTCATAGACGATATCAAGTGGCAGATCTTCGGCGACATACTCCAGCACTTCTTCCTCTGGTAGCTCATAGGTGATGACATCGCCTACTTTAACCGCATATTTGGCCTTAGCAGCTTTGCCATTGACCAAGACAGTGCCCTCCTTGATGGCTTCATTCGCCTGGCTCCGAGAGAGGTCTGTCAGGTCAGCCAGGGCCTTGTCCAAACGAGCACCAGCTTCTGTAATAATGAGTTCCATTTACACTTCTTCCTTCCAAAGGGCCAACATCACCAGGATAACGCCTACCGTTAGGCAGGCATCGGCTAGGTTAAAGATGGCAAAATTCATAAAATCCAAGTCAACCATATCTACAACATACCCCAGGCGAAGACGGTCGATAAAATTCCCAATACCACCAGCAATTACCAGAGTTAGACCTAGATATTTCCAAAAATGGAAAGCCTTTTGTCTGGCAAAATAATAAGTCGCTGCCCCCAGAACAGCCAAGGTGATGATAGTAAAGAGCCACTGCTGATTTTGAAGCATGGAAAAGGCCGCCCCAAAATTCTGAAGATAGGTCAAACTAAAAAGTCCTGGCAGAAAAGGCTGGGTCTCACCCAAACCAATATGGCTAACCACCCAAGCCTTGGTCCACTGGTCTAAGCCTATGAGTAGGAGTCCCAAGAGGCCAAATGATAATTTTGCTTTCATTTATTCTTCCTTTTTTGTGTTTCCTCAACGAAGTAAGCTTCCATGATGCCCACGAATTCTTGAGCGACCTCAGACAAGCCCATCTCACTGCGCTTAACATAGACCATGCGGTTATCACCCCCATCTTCAAGAGGAATAACTGTAATCCCGTTCACACTATTGGCGTCAAGGAAGCCTGATCCTGTCGCATAGGCGTCCGTCCGCTCTAAAATCCCGTTAAGGGTGGCACGGTCAGTCACATTGTACATAAGGCCAGACTCCGTCGTGTCCACCAAATTTTCAGAGTAATAGAGGTATTCATCCTTCTCCTGAGTAAAGCGAACTGTGGGGAGGCCTGCCAAATCGTCCATGGTCAAGCTAGACTTGCTGGCCAGAGGATGGTCTTTGCGGAGGTAGATATGAGTTTGGAACTGGAAGAGTTCCACTGCTTCCAGTCCATTCTTAGCCATCTTACGCTGGATGCCCTCACTGTTTTGCGGATTCATATAAATAATCCCCAGTTCACTATGACTGTCAGCAACTTCATCCAAAATTTGAATGGTTGTGGACTCAAAAATCCTCAAATTCGTTGATTCTGGACAAACTTTAGAAAATTGGGTAATCAGAGGCGGTAGGAAGTCGTAGTGTTGACTTGCGATAGAAAATTCTTTGACCTGACCTTTTTGTGGGGTGTACTGATTCTCAAACTTGTCAAAATTAGCCACCAACTGGCTAGCCTTTTCAAAGAAAATAGTCCCACGTCTGGTTAAAACAGCCCCAGCTGTCGTCCGCTTAAAAATCTTGAATCCCAGCTCATCCTCTAAATCACGGACTGCAACCGATAAACTCGGTTGGCTGACATACAAATTAGATGCCGCTTCACGAAAAGTTCCCGTATTGGCAATGGCCACAACATAGCGAAGTTGTTGAATGTTCATCCTTCCCCCTCCTCGAAAGTCATACTTTTCTAAAATCAAAACAATGCCTGATTAGATATCCTTGCTCGGCCCTCGAAGAGCTAAGTCGAAACACCTCATCAAGTTTTCATGTTTAGTGAGTATCGCGTCACCTATTATAACAAAAATTCAACCGAAAGGCGATTATCCTAGCGTGTTGATTAGAAAATAGCAGAGCATAGAAACGATAAATTACAAGGTTACCAATATAAAAAACTACTGCATTGCTTCTTATAGAAAATAAAACCTTAACTACAAACTAGATATGTAATCTAACTGCGCTTATTAAACAGTTTTAAAAATTGTTAACACGACACTGCAGGGATGTTTAAAATAAGAATATCAAACAGGGTACCAAAACAAAAAACAGGCCTTCCGAAATCTCGGAAAGCCTTGTTTTATAAGGTTTTTAGACCTTACTTAGCGATTGGATAAACAGAAACTTGTTTCTTATCGCGACCTTTACGTTCGAAACGTACAACACCTTCAACTTTAGCGAAGAGTGTGTCGTCACCACCACGACCTACGTTAAGTCCTGGGTGGATGTGTGTTCCGCGTTGACGGTAAAGGATTGATCCACCAGTTACAGTTTGACCATCTGCAGCCTTAGCTCCAAGACGTTTAGCTTGTGAGTCACGGCCGTTAGAAGTAGAACCCCCACCTTTTTTGTGGGCCATCAGGAATAAGTTTTCAAGATTTTTCAACATAATAGTGTCCTCTCTTAATTCTGTCCGTTGTTCTTAAGCGTTGATTGCTGAGATAACAACTTTAGTGTAAGGTTGACGGTGACCTTGTTTACGGTGTGAACCTTTTTTAGGTTTGTATTTGAAAGTAACAACTTTCTTTTGCTTACCTTGTTTTTCAACAGTTCCCACTACTGTAGCTCCCTCAACAACTGGAGTACCAACTACAGTCTTGTCACCACCGACAAGAACAACTTCGTTAAAGGTTACTTCTGCACCAGCTTCAACATCAAGTTTTTCAACGTAGATTGCTTGACCTACTTCAACTTTAACCTGTTTACCACCAGTTTTAATGATTGCGTATGTGCTCATGATGCACCTCCTATAATATTTTTCTGAGGATTTCCCTCTGTGAAGACTCGCCTTGTAGCGTGAGTATGACTACTACTTGAGACGCTAGTCGTGCGGTTGCACAGGATGTGCATTTAGTCAACTATACAATTTTACCACAGGAATCCCTGTATTTCAACAATTTTTATTTATTTTTTGGGAAAACATGAGGGGATAATTGGGACTGTTCTTTTTTCTTGTCCACTGTAGATGGAGGTTTTAGGTTTGACCAGATAGGCAAAGGCCATAGCTACAAAAAAGTAAGGGATGTTGGCATAGCCAAAGACCTCTCCCCCAATCAAAATCGGTGCCAGGAAAGTGTTAGTCGCTGAGCCAAAAACACAGGCATAGCCAAGTGCTGCTACCAGTGCAACTGGCAGACCAAACCAAACCGCTAAGATTGCCCCTAAACTAGCCCCAATGGCAAAGAGCGGTGTCACTTCACCACCTTGAAAACCGAGAGACAGGGTCAAAACAGTTAAGAATATTTTTAGCAGCCAATCGTAAGTAAAAATCGACTGACCTGCTAAACTTGCTTCAATTAGATTTGTTCCTAAGCCACTATAACGTCCCTGTTGAAGCAGAATCAATAAGAGGCTCAAGGCGATACCTCCAACAAAAATTCTTTTATAGGGATTGGGTACAAGGACTGCTACTCGACCTTTACCCCAGTGTAACAACCAGGCAAATAGATGTCCTGCGAGACCAAAACAGATGCCCAATCCTGCTAATTTTAGGGTCGTGAACATGTCTAATGAAAGGTCAACCGTAACTGGAAAGGTAAATTTTTCAAGTCCCAAGGCATGGGAAGTTTGACTGGAAATAAGGCCAGCAAGAGTCGCCGCCCATAGGGCTTCAATTTGAAGACTCCCAACAATTAAGACCTCCAAGGCAAACAAGACCGCTGCAAACGGAGTCTGAAAGAGTCCACCAAAACCAGCTGCCATGCCCATGACAAGAAAAAGCCGAGATTTATTTGGAAAATCCACAAAACGGGACATGGCATGGCCCACTGTCGCCCCAATCTGAACCGCTACCCCTTCCCGCCCAGCGGAGCCCCCAAAGAGATGGGTCAACCAAGTCGTCGCCGTTACCAAAGGAATGAGACGAAGAGGAATCTTGTCTGCTCTGCCATGTCCCATATCAAAAACTAGCCCCATCCCCTTACTAGCCTCACCTGCCCAATGCTGATAAGCATAAACAATTGCCAGCCCTGCTAATGCTAAAAAAGGGATTAGAATATAGAAATGAGCCGAGCGAAATGCCCCAATCCAAAGAAGACCACGACCAAAGATCGCAGTTATCACTCCTACAACTAGACCAGTAAGTATACTACAAAGGCTAACTAGCACAAATTGCTTTAGACCTTGTTTAATTTCGCTTCGTAAAGATATGTTCATGAGATTTAGTTTCTAAAATAGAGAAGCTGGGTAGTGTTGACCCAGCCTCGTCACAAATTACCAGTTAAGGTGAATAAATTCGGTCATTTCTTGATAGGCGGTATCCACTTTAGTCTTCATGTCATCGTCAATCAGCTGACGGTATTTCCCACCCTCAATAAAGTCTTCCAAAACCATAACACGATAGTTTAAATACTCATACCCTTCTTCGCCATAGACTCCTTTACCCCAAGCAATAACTTGTGTCGGATGGGCCTTGGCTTGGCTGATAACCGTCATGTCTCCATTTTTTTCAAAGGTAATGTCCATAAGAAGGCCACGTTCTGTCCAGATATTATCGACCGTCTCTAAACGCTGATTGGAAATGAAGTTCCCCATGGAATAGATGATGAGTTTTCTCTGACCATCTTTTTCAACGATTTCTGATGGCTCAGCGACGTGCGGATGCCCTCCAAGGACGACATCTGCTCCCCATTCAATCATCTTGTGATAGAGCGTAACTTGCTCTTCAGTTGGTTCTAGTTGATATTCGACGCCCATTTGCGGCATAACGATTGTCACATCTGCAACTTCTTCGGCTCTCACCAGCTCTGCCTGCATCTTGGTCTCGTCAAGGTCATAGAGATACTGGCTATATTCTTCAGCGGTTAAATTAGACTCCATGCCATTATAACCGTAGGCATAGCCTAGGATGGCAATTTTAATCCCATTGACTTCTTTGATGAGGATATCGTCAGTATCCCTGCTCTGCTTTGCCACTCCAATAGTGGAAATTCCAAGATTTTCAAAGGTAGAAACAGTGTTTTGAGCACCCGAAAGCCCAGAATCCAGGATATGATTATGGGCCAAGTCCATGACATCGTACCCCAAGTCCTTAAGATTAGTTGCAATTTCTGCAGGTGCATTGAAGATTGGATAACCAGATAAGGGATATTCGGAACTAATGGTACCTTCAAAATCTCCAATAGCTAAATCTGCTTGACCAACCCAATCTTGAACATATTCAAAATAGGGTCCAAAATCATAGGTACCGTCTTCTTGCTTGGCTGACCAGTACAAAATATCATGAAGCAAAATATCTCCATTAGCAACTATCCTTGCACTTGTCGTTCCAGTTTGAGTCGACGACTGAATAGCTTTAGTGGGACGATAGGTTAAATAATCATGGACAAAGCCATAAACCAAAATTCCTGCTAATAAAACTGTTGCTGCTATTAAACTGTACAAAACCTTTTTCATAGCTATCTCCTTATTGAACCCATTATATCATGGCTGGGACAGCCTTTTCAAGAGAAATTAAAAAGGAGTCCAGACTAAACGAGCTTGGAACTCCAATTTGATTAATCTAGTAATTGACCAGCTTCCTTGAGTTTTACCGAGACGACCTTGGAGACGCCCGATTCCTGCATGGTCACACCATAAATGCTATCTGCTGCCGCCATGGTTCCCTTACGGTGAGTGACCACGATAAACTGGCTGGACTTGTCAAATCGATTGAGGTAGTCCCCAAAGCGCTTGACATTGGCCTCATCCAGGGCCGCTTCCACCTCGTCAAGGATAACAAAGGGAATAGTTTTGACACGGATAATGGCAAATAGCAGAGCCAGGGCCGAGAGGGCCTTCTCCCCACCTGACATCAGGTTGAGCGATTGGATTTTCTTGCCCGGAGGTTGCACAGAAATCTCAACTCCAGCTGATAAGAGATCTGATTCTGTTAGGATAAGGTCGGCTGACCCGCCTCCAAACATCTGCTTAAAGGTTTGCTTAAAGGACTCACGAATGGCTTCAAAACTGGCCTTAAAGCGAGCCTTGACTTCGTCATCCATCTCAGTGATGGTCTCCATAAGAAGGTTTTTGGCATGGACCAAATCCTCACGCTGACCAGAGAGGAAGGTGAGACGGTCCGCAACTTCGTCATACTGGGCAATAGCATCGATATTGACCGGTCCTAAGGCCTTGATTTGACGCTGTAAATCTTTTAGGGTCTGACGGGCCTGATCAAGGCTTTCTATATGCTGGGCTTGCGCTTTGGCCTCATCAAAGGATAATTGATAATCCTCAGCCAATTGGCGGGCAAAACCAAGTAACTTATCAGAGACTGTCTGAATTTGCGCCTCTAATTGCGTTTGCTGACGAATCAGCCCTTCATTTTGCTGACTGGCCTTGGTTAATTGCTCAGCGATATCTTCAAGACCAGCCTCACAATCTTCCAATTCAAATTTTAGACGAACAAGTGCTGTTTGAGCCTGATTTTGCTGCTCTTTGGCAGTTTTCAACTGTCCTTCTAACTCTGGTAATTTGTCTTGATCCAAGGCTTCATGAGTGGATGTCATAAGGGTTTGCAAGGCTTCTTGATCACGCTGCAACTGGTCCAACTCACTGCTTAAACGTTTGTAGTCGGCTTGGGCAAAGCGTAGTTCACCTTGGAGTTCTCTCTCTTTAAGACCTGCATCTGTCAGTGCTTGATTGAGGGAGTTCAAGCGCTCGGCAATGGCATCCTTATCCTCACGGATTTTTTGGATTTGAGCATTTAAGTCTTGCTTTTGGTCAGCAATTTCTGTTAGTTTGGCTTTCAGTTGACCTTGACGTGCCTGTAGGTCCTCACCAATCTCTACCTGTCCAGTTCCCGTTAAACCTTGATAAATCTGGGTTAAATCATCCAGACGTTGTTGAATTTGCTGGAGGGAGAGGTGTTCTTTTTGCTCCTGCAGGCGGGCAGCTTCACCTGTTTTTTGCAGGTCCTCAAGCTCTGCCTGCTTGGCTTTGAGGGTACTTCGGCTGGTCTCCACCTCTTTTTCTTGAGCAGTCAAGGTCGCTCTTAGCTCTGCTATTTCTCCAATCAAAGCATCTAATTCAGGCTTGATAAAGGTCGTATTATTGTGGCGACTGGCACCACCTGAGAAGGAACCGCCAGGACGGATTTCAGTCCCATCAAGTGTGACGATTCGAACCTGATAACGGACCGCACGCGCTGCCTGGTTAGCCTCTTCGACTGTCGCAAAGATAGCCGTTAATCCCAATAAGTTTTGGAAAATTGATGACAAGCGTTCATCAAAAGTCACCAGCTGACTGGCCATCCCTTTAAATCCAGGAGCCTGAGATAGGGTCTGATAGTGCCCTCCATTAAGCTCCCGTGGACGGATGGTTGTCAGAGGCAGAAAAGTCGCCCGACCCTGCCGTGTCCGCTTAAGGAAATCAATGGACCTCTTAGCTGCGGCCTCATCTTCAACGATGATGTGCTGAGCACTGCCACCAAGAGCAATTTCAAGCGCGGTCTGATAATCGGTATCAAATGTCAAATGTTCACTGACGGCACCGATAATACCGCCCAGCTTACTGGATTCCTGCAGGACAGCCTTAACCCCAGCATAAAACTGGCTATGGTTCTTTTGAATGGCCTCAAGACTGTTCTGACGAGCCTCCTTGTTTTTAATCTGATCCAAAGTCGCAAAGAGAGCCTGCTGTTGAGACTGATAAGCCTCTTCCTGCTCCTTAACAGCTTGCGCCAAAGTCTGATAGGTTTTCAAAAGCTCTGCAACATGAGCCTGGGCTACCTCCCAAGATTCTTGAGCAGCTGCCAACTGACTCTTAGTATCAGCTAAATCTGTCTCCAACTGGGCCAATTCAGCCAACTTGCTAGCATCAGCCTGCTTCTGGCTATCCAGCTCGGCTTCAACAGTCGTCAAGGCATTGGAGAGGTCGGCCTCCTCCTGCATGAGCTGAACAAAGTCATCTCGTAGACGCTCAATTAGCTCATCCGGATTACCTTCGTATTTGGCACGTTCACCTTGCAGGGTTTGCAGGTCGGCTTGGACTTGGGCCAGATCTGCTTGACGCTCTTGCATCCCTTGTTCTAACTCATCTTTTTTAATCTGAGTTTCATTGATTTGAGATTGTAGGGCTGCCAAGCGACTTTCGCGGTCCGCTTGTTTTTCAGCTGACTGATTTTTCTCCAGGCGGATAACATCAATCTGTCTCTGATACTCTCCAATGAGTCGAGCAAGGTCTACTAGATTGGCCTGTTGCTCTGCTACTTCCTCTGATAAACGATGTCGCTTGGTTTTTAGGCTTTGGTTCTCCGCCTCAAGTTGGTCCCGCTTGATATAGTAGGCTTTCAGGTCAGCCTGGGCAGTCGCCAACTCAGCTTCCTTATTGGCCAACTCAGCCTGATAAAGGGCGATATCCTCAATCAGGATAGACAGGTGAAGTTGGCTCCGCTCTTCCTCCAAAACCAAGAACTCCTTAGCGGTACGAGCTTGCTTTTCCAAGGGCTTAACCTGATTATCGAGCTCATAGATGATATCCTCAAGGCGATCAAGATTATCCTGGGTCTGGTTGAGTTTACTCTCAGTCTCTTTCTTCCGAGTCTTGTACTTGAGAACCCCAGCTGCTTCCTCGAAAATAGTCCGACGTTCTTCAGGTTTAGAGTTGAAAATCGACTCTACACGCCCCTGAGAAATGATGGAGAAGGAATCCCGTCCCAGACCTGTATCCATAAAGAGGTCATGAATATCACGTAGACGGACCTTTTTCCCATCAATAAGGTAATCACTGTCGCCATTGCGATAGATGTGCCGCTCCACACGGATTTCCTTGGCACGGTCACCGATAAAACCATCACTATTGTCCAGAACAACGCTTACCTGAGCAAAGTTAAGTGCCTTCCGACTCTCTGTTCCTGCAAAAATAATATCCGGCATCTTACCGCCACGCAGGCTCTTGGCAGAAGATTCTCCCAGGGCCCAGCGAAGGCTCTCCGTAATGTTACTCTTACCCGAACCATTAGGACCAACGACTGCAGTTACTCCCTGGCCAAAGGTCACCTTGGTCTTGTCCGCAAAGGACTTAAAGCCCTGCATTTCAATTGCTTTTAAATACATGTCTACCTCATCACAGCTGGTTCAGGGCCGTCTTGGCAGCTTCCTGCTCTGCTATTTTCTTAGAACGTCCACGCCCCGTCGCAACCTCTTGCCCATCAACAGTAACAACAACTTCAAAGACCCTATCATGGGCTGGCCCAATTTCGTCGGTCACTTGATAGGCGATAGCAACCGAGCCATTAACCTGCAAGCGCTCCTGAAGCGTCGTCTTATAGTCCTTGACCTGCTGGTAATTCCCTTTTTCAATCTCTGGAATCATAACCTGATGGATAAAGGTTTCAACTGCCTGGACACCTGCGTCCAATAGCAGAGCACCGAGGAAGGCCTCAAAAAGATCACCCAAAATCGTTGCCCGCTCACGACCGCCAGTTTTCTCCTCGCCACGTCCCAGCTTAATATAGCGGTCAAATTCCAGCAATTTTGAAAAGGAAGCCAGCGATTCCTCACGAACCATCATAGATCGCATCTTAGACAAGTCCCCTTCAGGCTTCTGGGGATACTTGGTATAAAGATATTGAGAAATGATCAATTGAAGAACTGCGTCTCCTAAGAATTCCAAACGCTCGTTATGTGAAATTTTTAGGACACGGTGTTCGTTGGCATAGCTGGTATGGGTAAAAGCTGTCTCCAGTAAAGTCTTATCAGTAAAGACAATCCCATAATCAGCCTGCAATTTTGCTTCTAATGCTTGCATAATCTTCTCCTTTAAGTATTTAGAAATAAAAATCCCTAACTTTTTTATTATAGCAGAAAATAGTAGAAAAGGCTTGGGATTTCTGCCATTGCCACGCCAAACGCATGAAACAGCTATTTCCGAACTATGGTACAGTTTGAAGTAGGCAATTTCAACGGTTTGCCTATAGAGAAATTAGAAAATATAAAAGTATTATTGTGAAATTCCTGAACGTTGAAATACAGAAAGCTTTATTTTCTTGCTAAAATTCTTTCATGCGTTTGACGTGTGCCATTGCTTGCACTCTGAGCCAAAAAAATCATCTGAGATCCTACTCAGATGATTTTCAGCTTATTTAATGACTTCTTGCGTCTTCGCATAGTTGGCTTCAACGGCTTCTTTTTCAGCCTTCCACCAGTCTTGGTTGTCCGTGTACCACTTGATGGTTTCTTCGAGACCTGCTTCAAAGTTGGTAAACTCTGGCGTCCAACCAAGCTCATTCCGGAGCTTGCTAGCGTCAATCGCATAACGAAGGTCATGTCCTGCACGGTCTGTTACGTGGTCGTAAGCATCTGCTGGTTGCCCCATTTTCTCAAGGATGAGTTCAAGAACTTCCTTGTTGTTCTTCTCACCATCAGCACCGATCAGGTAAGTTTCACCGATTTGTCCTTTGGTCAAAATCGTCCATACACCTGATGAATGGTCGTTGGTGTGGATCCAGTCGCGAACGTTCTTACCTTCTCCGTAGAGTTTTGGTTTGATACCAGCCAAGATGTTGGTGATTTGGCGTGGGATAAATTTCTCGATGTGTTGGTAAGGACCGTAGTTGTTTGAACAGTTAGAAATGGTCGCTTTGACACCAAATGAACGCACCCAAGCCTTCACGATCAAGTCAGATGCTGCCTTGGTTGAAGAGTAAGGTGATGATGGGTTGTACTTGGTTTCCGCAGTGAATTTCTCACCTGGACCTTCACCATGACCTGGCAAGTCTTCACGCAATGGAAGGTCGCCATAAACTTCGTCGGTTGACACGTGGTGGAAACGAATGTCGTATTTACGCGCTGCTTCCAAGAGTGTGTAGGTACCGATGAAGTTGGTATGGATAAATGGTGATGGGTCGTTCAAAGAGTTGTCGTTGTGGCTTTCTGCCGCGTAGTGAACGATGGCATCTGCTTTGGCTGCCAATTGGTCCACTAAGGCTGCGTCAGCGATGTCGCCAACGACCAATTCGACGCGGTCACCAAGGATAGATGCAATATTTTCCTTGTTCCCTGCGTAAGTCAATTTATCCAAAACCGTTACGTGAACGTCTGGATGGTTGTTATAAACGTAGTGCACAAAGTTGGAACCGATAAAGCCGGCACCACCTGTGACGATGATGTTTTTATACATTGTCTGTTTTCTCCGAAATTTTTTCTGAAAGTTTCCTCAAGTGATGCAAACTATCTCATTGAGGCTCGCTTCGCTCGCCTTTTTACAAATCTTCCTTCTTCAAAGGTTTGACGTCTTTGAGGAGTGGGTGGTTTTTGTCTGCTTCTGAGACTTCTGCTTCTGCCAGGTTTTCCCACTGGATACCAAGCGTTGGATCCGCGTAGTTGACAAAGGCATATTTTGGTTTGAGTTCCAAGGCCCAGTAATCGTTGACCAAGTAGCTGTAGGCTACCGTATCCGACAAGACTTGGAAGCCGTTGGCAACACCGCGAGGTACGAAAATCCCTTTTGAAGCGTCAATTACAGTTTGGTAGGTGTTCCCAAAGGTTTCCCCCTCACGAAGGTCTACCCAAGAACCAAGAACTTTGCCGCCATCCGCAACTGAGATGTACTTGTCCCAAGGCTCTGCATGGAGACCACGAAGAACGTTCTTGCGTGAGAAAGACACATTGTTTTGTAATTTACCTTCCGCAAAGAAGCTTTCTGGGAAGCCAAGCGGCACCATTTTTTCCTTTTGGAAATTTTCCTTGAACCAGCCACGGTTGTCGCCACGAACGGGGATGTCAAACTCCAGCATGCCTGGAATTTGGGAAATTTCACGAGCTACTAATTCTTTATCAAAAAATTGTTCTGTCATTAGGCCTCTCCAATCAAGCGGAGCAAGTATTGTCCGTATTCATTTTTCTTGAGTGGTTGCGCCAGTTCATGGACTTGTTCTTTGGTAATATAGCCCATGCGGTAGGCAATTTCCTCAAGGTTAGCCACTTGTACGTTTTGCAAACGTTGAACCGTCTCGATGTACTGAGCAGCCTCAAGAAGACTTTCATGGGTTCCTGTATCGAGCCAGGCAAAACCTCGACCCATAAGCTCAACAGACAAATCACCGCGGTCCAAGTAAGCCTTGTTGACGTCTGTAATTTCAAGTTCACCACGAGGGCTTGGTTTGATGTTTTTAGCAATTTCAACGACGTCGTTGTCATAGAAGTAAAGACCAGTCACAGCGTAGTTTGATTTTGGCTGTTCTGGTTTTTCTTCGATAGAAATAGCGTTCATGTTTTCGTCAAATTCAACGACACCAAAGCGGTCCGGGTCCTTGACTTGGTAACCAAAGACGGTTGCACCCTTGTCCTTAGCAGCCGCGCGTTGGAGCATCTTGGTCAGGCCATTCCCGTGATAGATGTTGTCACCCAAAATCAAGCAGACACTATCATCACCAATAAAGTCTTCGCCAATAATGAAGGCCTGCGCTAATCCGTCTGGACTTGGTTGAACCGCATAAGAGAGTGAAATACCGAGTTCAGAACCGTCACCCAACATGTCCTCAAAACGAGGCAGGTCTTGTGGTGTTGAAATAATCAAGATTTCCTTGATCCCAGCCAACATGAGTGTTGACAATGGGTAGTAAATCATGGGTTTGTCATAAATTGGCATAAGCTGCTTAGAGGCAGCACGTGTTAATGGGTAAAGGCGAGTTCCTGACCCACCCGCTAAAATAATACCTTTCATGGTAAATTCCTTCCGTTACAAAGTTAATTTTATCATATCATTTTTAAGACGGTTTGTCATGCTTCGTCTACAACTACTTGGAGATGCTTTTCTATGGCAAACTCCACTGGCTCTAATTCTGGTTGGCGTCCCATGACCATGTCCACCATTTGATAGGCGGTGATTGGACCAATAGTCAAGCCAGATGAGCCCAAGCCACTCGCCGCATATACTTTCGGCAAGCCCGGTACCTCTCCAAAGAAGGGAGAAAAGTCACGGGTATAGGCTCGGATACCGACACGACGGGTTCGATTCTTGGCTTCTTTAAGTTGCGGGAAATATGGCAGAGCCCGCTCTTCTTGACGGTCCAGAACAGTCTGATCCAACGTCAAATCGTAGCCCTTGTCATTCTCATGGCTGGCTCCGACTGAAACTGTCCCATTCCCAAAAGGAATAATATCAATTTCCCCGTGAGGCATAATGACTGGGTAAAGGCCCGTTTCCAGATGATCAAACTGATAGTCGTTGATTTGTCCTTTTTGTGGGCGAACCCAAACATCCAAACCATGATCCTTCAAAATTAAGGGTAACCAGGCACCGCAGGCCAAAATCAGAGCATCAAATTCTCGCTCTCCAATGCGATAACGACCATCGGCAGTTTTTTCAAAACCAACTCTTCCACAAATAATCTCTGCTCCTGAAGCTTTTAAGAGCGTCTTGGTCAGGCGGGCACCTTCTACGCGGGCTGCACCCGAGGCATAGAGGACCTTTTCAAAACCTTCTAATCCAGGATATCGTTGGATGGTTTCTTCATAGGATAAAATTTCCAAGTCGCCAATCAGGGGAGATTCTTCCTTGCGGACCTTAGCCAATTCGTAAAGTTCGTCCAACCAGTCCAAGCGAGACTTGATGAGAATCACTCCAGACTGGTCATAGAAGTCCACCTCATGCCCGTCTTCAGCCAAATCACCAATTAATTTTTGGTAGAAGTCGGCTCCCATTCGGGCCATCTTATACCAGGCCTTGTTACGGCGACGCGAAAACCAGGGACTGATGATGCCAGCCGCAGCCTTGGTTGCCTGGCCTTCTCCATCATCAAAAACGGTTACCTGCACATCTTCTTCGCGGGACAGGTAGTAGGCTGCTGTAGAGCCGACAATTCCTGCACCGATAATGGCTACTTGTTTCATCACGTTTTTCTCCTTTTACAAATGGTAAAACGGGTTTGTTGGAGCTGAGCTCTCAAGAACCATGACGGACCAATCTTGCTCAGCCTGCCACTGCTTGAGAAGCTCTGCTATTTTCTTAACAAAAAGAACCTCGATATGATGGCCCGGATCGATGGCTAAAAGTCCGTCCGTCAGCATCTCCTGGGCTGTATGGTAGTATATGTCGCCTGTGATGTAAACCTGTGCTCCCTGAGCCAAGGCATCCTTGTAGAATGACTGGCCGGAACCGCCACAGATAGCTACTCGAGTAACCTGAGGATTATCCTGACCGTAGCTGATCAGACGAACGCTATCCAGAGAAAAAGTCTTTTTGACCTTTAAGGCTAGGTCCTCAAAAGTAATCGGTTTAACTCGGCCAATCCGTCCAATACCTTGGCCTTCTGTCGTCTCAGAAAGGAACTGACAATCTGTGATCCCAAGCAGGTCACAGAACCAGTCATTTAGCCCCCCCTGGAGGACATCAATGTTGGTATGGCTAACATAGACGGCAATATCGTGCTTGATTAGGTCCAGATAAATCTGATTTTGCGGGATCGCCACTAGATTTTTGAGAGGCTTAAAAATTGGGGCATGCTTGACAATCAGCAAATCTACACCTTTGGCAATGGCTTCCGCAACTGTTGTTTCACGGACATCCAGGGCTACCATAACCGTTTGGACGTCCTTATCCAAGGTTCCAATTTGCAGGCCAACAATGTCACCCTCCATTGATAAGCCTGGTGGACAAAAAGCCTCATAAGAGGCGATGAGGTCTCTAGCTAGCATGGCAAATCTCCTTGATTTTACTGATTTTATCGATGAGCACCAGGCGCTGGTCTTCATGTTCGAGGGGAACCTGAGTCAAGGCATAGTCCAACTTGGCCAACTCACGGCTCCATTTTTCTTGAAAAATAGCAGAGCTTTCTTGAGGCAAGTAGACCCCAAATCGTGTTTGGTCTGGAGTTAGTGCCATCTGTCCTGGCTCAGCCACAATGATTTCGTAGATTTTGTCATTTTCCTGCAGGATACTTTCAGCCACGATGGTGAAGCTATTTGTTGCCAGCCAGAGTCTGAGGTCATCCTCACGGTTGTTGGGCTGTAAGATGAGGCGTTGAACACCTGCCAGTTGAGCTCTGCCCTTGTCCAAAATTTCCGCGATAAGACGACCACCCATGCCACAGATAGAAATGGCTGTGATGCCATCAGATGCTTCTAAGGCAGCTAGGCCATTGGCCAATCTCACTCTAATCTGATTATCCAAGCCCTCTTGGGCAACATTGGTCAGGGCTGATTCATAGGGACCCTGAACCACTTCTCCAGCTACTGCGAAATCAATCCGGCCACTTTGCACTAAGGCAATCGGCAAATAGGCATGGTCTGAGCCCACATCCAAAAGACGACTGCCTGTAGGAATAAACTCCGCTACCGCCGCTAAACGTTTTGATAACATATCATTTCCATTTTCTAATTCATACTCACTCAAAATCTAATAGGCCAAGATAGGTTGATACAGACATAAGAGTCCCAAGCAAGGAAACCTTATGATGTATGGTTTTGATTTTGAGAGGGTATCAAAATTTTTTTGCCTGTTACTCACTCAAAATCTCAATAGACAAGGTAGGTTAACGTAGACATAACTAGAGTTAAGCAAGGAAACCTAACGACGTATAATTTTGATTTTGGAAGAGTATGAGCCTCTAACTCCATCTGATTATACCATATTTTAGGGAGAGAAAATAGGCAGACCTGAAGACAAAACATAAAAAAGGAGCCTATTGGCTCCAGTATAGTCTATTTAGTCTGCCCAAAGATTCATGGCAGACAGAAAATCATCAGAAACAGTAACATTTTGTGGATTGGCTTCTTCACGAGCCCGCTTACGCTCCTCAACTTGACGGAGGCTAGTGATGCCTTCACGATTCCAGTTGCGCAAGATGGCTTGGATGTACTTCCAATTTCGTTTGCCGTTAAAGACCGCCTCCTTGAGGGCCTCCCGAACCAAATCAGGTTCTGTTCCTTCTTCTAGGGTCTTCTGGAGGTCTTCCAATTCAAAGGGACTGAGCAGGCGGCCTAATTCCCTTTCAAAATCAGCGGCTAAGTCCTTGATGTCATAGTCTTCAAGTGATGGTAATGCTACTGCCTGTACCTGAGGTCTCAACAATTTCTCCAACTTGTCAAGGGCAGGACCGGCATCAAAAATCAGCTCGACCTCACCAGCCAACTCAATCGTTTTAACCTCCAGCAGCTCTGCCTTGGTCAAATTGGCAATAATAGCATTCACTTCCGTGACGCTCTTGCCGATAGCATCCGCAATTTGACTAGGAGCTAGTTCCTGGATTTTAGTGGTGTTTTGCAGGTGAAAAAACTGCCAGACCAAAAAATCATCCGTTGAGGAAAACAGGTCCTTGTAATGAAAGAAAAGACTGGCTGGCAGGACAGAGTGTCCTGACTTAAAGGATTCAATCGATGTCATAACATTCCTTAAAGGTACCCGTAAAAGGACGGGTCCGTTGATAAATCTTCTAGAAGATAAGGGGTTTCTTGATAAACAGCATAGTTAATCCAGTTGCTAAAAAAGGTCGTCGCTGCCAAATTCCAACGCATCCGTGGTTGCTTGGCCGTATCGTCATCTTCGTAGTAGTTTACTGGGATATCGGGATTTTTCCCAGCCAAGACATCACGATTATACTCCTTATCCAGAGTATCCCAATCGTATTCCAAGTGACCGAAGCTATAGACCTCACGGAGGTCCTTGGTCGCTAGAATAGACAAGCCAACATCTTCACCCTTGGCCACAATTTCAAGGTCAGTCCGAGCCAGAACCTCTTCCTCCAAGTTACCTGTGTAACGCGAATGCGGTGCCAAGAAGATTTCATCGAAGCCACGCAAGAGTGGATTGTTCAAATCTTGTGAAGCCTGCCGATAAATCCCTGACAATTTACAAGGCAGGAGAACCTTGTCCACACCGTAGCGATAATAAAGGCCTGCCTGGGCTCCCCAACAGAGATGTAGGGTCGAGTAGACATGCTTCTTCTTCCACTCAAAAACCTCAGAGAGTTCAGACCAGTAGTCTACCTCTTCAAAAGGCAGGGTCTCGACAGGCGCACCCGTAATGATGAGCCCATCGTAGAATTTCTCCTTGATATCAGTAAAAGTCTTGTAGAAGTTTTCCAGATGCTCTGGATGAGTGTTCTTGGACTCGTGGCTTTCCATGTAGAGAAAGTCAACATTGAGTTGGAGTGGGGTATTGGACAAGAGACGCAAGAGTTGGGTCTCCGTCGCTTCCTTGGTCGGCATGAGGTTTAAAATCAAGATGTTGAGCGGACGAACACGCTGGGTGCTCGCTCTGCCATCATCCATAACGAAGATGTTTTCGGATCTTAAAATATCGACAGCTGGTAATTTTTTATCAAGTTTGATTGGCATGAAAACAGCTCCATTTCTATAAATACAAAGTCTCCCTTATATTATAAAACATAGAGCTATAGTTTTCCATTATTAAAATTCTTTATCTAGTTATAGTTAAAAACTATAGAAAATTCAAGTTAATGACTTAACCAGGATAGTTCATAAGAACCTTGCATTCATAGCCTTCTAGAGCCTCACGTCCATTGAGGCCATCTAATTCAATGATAAAGGCACAGCCAGCAACAACACCACCGAGTTTTTCGATGAGTTCAATCGTTGCTTTAACCGTTCCACCTGTCGCTAAAAGGTCATCAACAATTAGAACACGTTGCCCTGGTTTGATGGCATCCGCATGCATGGTCAAGGTGTCCACACCGTACTCTTTTTCATAGTCAGCAGAGATGACTTTGCGAGGAAGTTTCCCTGGCTTACGAACCGGTGCAAAACCAATGCCCAATTCAACGGCTACAGGACATCCGATAATAAAGCCACGCGCTTCAGGACCGACAATCATGTCGATATCATGGTCGCAGGCAAACTGAGCAATCTCACGGACCGCATAGCTATAAGCTTTGCCATCTGCCATCAAAGGGCTAATATCACGGAAGGTAATGCCTTCTTGTGGGTAGTTTTCAATCGATGCAATATACTGTGTTAAATCCATGTGTCATTCTTTCTAAGGGCAAGCCCTGTTGCTCGTTGAGCACTTATTTCCCCGACTATTATAGCACGTTTTTGAGTTTTGGTAAATGGCGGAGCTGTAAGTCAAACGAATTCAAACGCTATTGTACTATGAAAACTAGAACTCATCCGCTGATTGAATATCCAACTCAATCCCCTTTTTCTTCAAATTGTACAGACATTCTGTCAGGTATTGACGAGTGTGTTCTGGATAAAGGGGGGAGTCATCAGATAAAATCTCAAATTGAGGATATGGCTCTGCTATTTTCCCACGATAAGACGCATCATACCAGACCTCATCCGGCTTATAGCCCCGTCGTTTCATCTCGTCCATCACTAAAACATGATACTGGTACAAGCGATAGGGAGAGTATGAAAATACATAATTAACCGTAGCGTGAGTTTTTCCCCAGCCATTTCCTCTCAAGGCCGCACATTCCCTATGCTGTGCCAATAACTGTTGACGGGGCAGGATTGAAATTAAATCTTGATGCCATAATCGCATTACAATGCTCCTTTTACTCAAAATAGTTTGCCAAATTGCTAAGACTACTCTCTAAGTCGGCTTAAATAGATTTAAAAATAGACTTGCTAATCAACTATAATTTTCCACATATTTTCAAATTCTAAAATTCAGTAACCAAGATACACTAATCCCTGATAAAGGAGCGATCATGGGCTGAAAAATTGTCGTCATCAGACACCAAGCGTTCCGCTGTCATGCGCAGGTCATACTTTTCTCTTAGGGCAACAATCTTTTCCATCTCAGGTGATGCATGATGGATATCCAGCGCCTCCTGGCTGGCCCAACTATCAACCAAGAGCACCGTGTTTGAATCGGCATGTGACACATAGTAATCATAGCGGAGATTGCCTTCGCGACTGCGGATAACTGCCGTGATCCCTGAACTTTCCATCTCTTGAACAAAAGCTTGGGCAGCCCCAGCCTTACCAGTATAGGTCAGTAAAAATGTAATGGACATCCGTTTCCTCATCTTTCCCCACGCCATTCGCGTAGAATTGTTTTAAAGAGTTTTTATAAAAGCAAAAATTTTCCTCAAATTAATTTTAAAATAAGAATGCAATCTTAGCAAGTTCAAAACCATTGTTTCTTTATTTTCTTTTTTATGATGATTTTTGAAATAATTTATTTTTCCCGCGTTGTAAAATGAAGTGCAACAGAAAAGACATGTTCAGCTGATATACTAAAGTCTCCAACCACAGTATAAAGGAAAACAAACATGTCCCATACTCATTCTAGCACAAAACGCTCCTATCAGCACCTATCAGAATCAGAACGCGGGCAAATTCAAGCCTATCTCTCTTAAGGATTCAAACCAGCAGAAATTGCGAGATACTTAGGTAGAAATCGATCGACAATCTCTCGTGAAATCAAACGAGGGGCTGTTAAGCAAGTCAAACGGGT
>NZ_JBHRZV010000053.1:119798-147172 GCF_042649745.1 Streptococcus caprae
TTTGATAAAGTTTCTGCTAGATTCTTGTCTGAATTTGAAGAAGCGATGACTGCTAAGCCTAGAATACCCAGTGTAGATACGTTTGTTCATGTCTATAATCGAGACCATCCTGAAGACATCATTCCCAGCATTACAACGCTCTATAACTATATCCACAAAGGACTATTGACCATCAAGCCAATAGACTTGCCAAAAGTAGTTCGTATTCGTAAGAGAAGAAAAATGCATCCTTCTACTAGGAAGCCTCTCGGACTGTCCATTGAAGATAGACCTGATCCCATCACAAATCGTTCTACCTTTGGACACTGGGAAATAGACTCTGTTCTTGGGTTAAAGACTGTTGGTGAGCCTTCTATTAGGACTCTAGTCGAAAGACAGTCACGGTTTGCACTAACGATTAAACTCCCTGAAAAGAAAGCTGAATACGTTAACCAAGTGGTGTTGGACTACATGCAGGATTATCCCATCAAGTCTATCACTGCAGATAACGGAAGTGAATTTGCCTTACTGAGTCAACTAGAGGGGGTTGAGGTCTATTTTGCTCATGCTTATGCCTCTCATGAACGGGGAACAAATGAAAACTTTAACGGTTTACTTAGAGAGTTTGTTCCAAAAGGAAAATCCCTAAAAGACCTGACCACCGAAGATTTAGAGGCTTATACCCATGCCATCAACAATAGACCTTGAAGACTGCTCAACTATCATTCAGCAACTAAGCAATTCGAGCTAGCTCGAATTGCTTAGAGAAAAACACTTTAGTAGGATAAACAAATTGTTGCACTTGACTTGACAATTGGACTCATTTTTATTTTACTTAGAAAGTTAAAAACTCTCAAAAAGGTTGTTTTATCAACACTTTCGAGAGTTTTTGTTATGTAGTATTTAATCGATAAATTTGCAATATTTCAATTTCCAGTAGGGTTTGTCTACAGCCTGAGTTATATTAAAGAATATAATTCAGAGTCATGAATATATTTTCTGTATATCATTATTCTAACTTCTGATCTTTTTATACATCTCTTCTGGTGTCCCCAGGGCCATCAGTTCTTGGAATTTGACGGTTTCAACCAGGTCTTGATAGATTTGACTATCAGAAATCGGGCGCTTTTCCGCCTCTTTGTTGACCGTCATGACACCGTCTGTGATGGAAACAAAGCCCAATTCCTCGAAGATTTGAATCATCTTGACCAGAAGGATTTGGTCGATTTTTAGGAAATGGCTGAGCTCTTTGAGTTTGTAGCGAACATCAAACTCTGGGAACTGGTAAATGGTCTTGTAGAGTTTGGCATACTGATCCCTGGTTCCGTAACCAGCGAGATAATAAGGCGTCTTGATGAGGTTTTTGAAATAAATGGCCTCAAAGTTACGACCTTCAAAGAGATGCCGTAACTCTGCCAGACTGTCTGGAACCTCCATGAGGACCACGGCAGTCGCTTCATTATTCTCTGCTAAGTTAGCCAGACCGGCAGGTACCATGGCTGACTTGGCCCTGATATCGTAGAGCTGGATGCCGTCAACACGCGCATCCTCTAGCATGAGCTGAAGCGTGGTTTGACCATTCCATTTGTTGACCGACAAAGTAACGGCCAGCTCAAGGCCTTGGGCCTGCTGGAAATCGAGAAGTTCTGGTCCCTGATTAAAGGCCACCACATCTAGTTGAGTTCCTGCTTGGGCAATTTTAAGTTTGAGGTGGGCACCATTTTGTCCCATGGACCGAGCCTGCTTGACAGAAATATCATCCAGGTAGAAGACCGGCTTTTTATTATCCATGCCAAAAGGTGCTAACTTGTCCAAGGCCTTAATCGTGTCTAGGTCTAGGTCTGCCAAGCTAAGTTTATCATCGAGGACCAACTTAGTCTTCTGTCCCTGGTCCAATTCGTTTTCCAAGATATAGCTGGATAAAACCTCTGCCAAGGCTGATAACTGATCGACCTCCAAGGTCATCCCTGCCGCTCCGCTATGGCCCCCAAAAGCCACAAAAAGCTCCCGGTGAGGGTTAAGGGCATCAAAAAGGTTGACAGTCTCTGGACTGCGGGCCGAACCCTTGGCCCTGCCGTCCTCAATATTAAGAACGATGACCGGCTGGCTAATCTGCTCCAAAATCCGTCCCGCTACGATCCCCAGAACTCCAGGATGCCAACCCTCCTTAGCCAAAACCTGAGCGGGTTTGGTTGGATCCACAAGAGCCATGGCCTCCTCATAAATTCGCTGAACCAACTCCTTGCGTTCCTCATTTTTGTCCTTGATCATGAGGGCTATGTCATGGACAGCCTCATCGTCAAAACCTGTTAAGAGCTCCAAGGCAGGATTGGGATCGTCCAACCGCCCGAGGGCATTGAGCTGGGGAGCAAGGGTAAAACCAATGGTCTCCTCGTTGAGACTAGACCTATCCACATCAGATAGACTCATCAGTTCTTGCAGACCGACACGTTCTGTCTGCTTGAGCATTTCCAAACCGACCTTGACCATGATACGGTTTTCATCCCGCAGGCTGACCATATCAGCTATAGTTCCGATAGCAACCAGGTCCAAACATTCTGCAGGAATTTCTTCAAGCAGGGCTGTCGCTAGTTTGAAAGCCACGCCGCAACCCGCCAAGTGTTTGAAGGGATAATCTGCAGCTGGATGCTCTGGGTGAACAATGGCAAAGGCTTCTGGCAAAACGTCAGGCAAGCTATGGTGGTCCGTCACAATGACATCAACCCCCTGCTCCTGGGCATAGGCAATGGCCTCGTGTCCCGCTACGCCATTGTCCACAGTCACGATAAGGGAAATACCCTGCTGCTCAATAAAATATTTATAGACAGACTGGTTGGGCCCGTAGCCGTCGGTAAAGCGGTTAGGCAAGTAGACCTCAACCTCCGCCCCCAGCATCTCCAGAGCCTCCTTGACAATCGAAGCTGAGGTCATGCCATCCGCATCATAGTCTCCATAGACCAAAATTCGCTCATAGTTTTCAATGGCGGCCCGAATCCGCGTCACTGCCTTGTCCATGTCATTGAGCAGGTAGGGGTCATGCAGATCTGAGAGGTCTGCCTTCAAAAAATGAGTCAGCTTTTCAGGTGTATCAATACCACGCCCATAGGCAATCTGGGCTACATCCTTAGTCAGGCCTTCCTTTTTAGCAGCGGTCAAAAACTCCTTGGTCGGTTGACTATCCAACACTTCCCAGTCAAATTTAGTCTTAATCATGTTCTCTCTTTTCTTATGTCTTCGCTCATTCAATCCTTTTTATTATACCAAAAACCCAACCTCCTTTGGGAAGTTAGGTCTTAATCTATATAAATAGCTAATATTTTCAATGCTCTGCTATTTTTAATCCTCTCCTCTGTTTAATTTTTAAATACAACTCGTTTTCCTGCCACATTCTATCCATTACCAAGGTGGCAGCAAGACTAAAAATCATCTTTATAGATACAATTTATTAGGCTTATTTCAAATTAAACAGATTTCTTGCAAACCAATCCGATAAGCGGGGGAAGAGGGTGTAAAATTTGTGGGTAGCACTGAGGATACAAGGCATGTTGAGGTTGCGTTTGTTTTGACCAAAGATACGATAAATCCGCTGGGCAACAACCTCTGGTGACAGGGTAAAGGCCTTGACACTCTTTTGATAGCTACCGTCTGGGTCAGCAAGGTCGAAAAATCCTGTCGAGACCGGTCCAGGGTTGATGGTGGTTACATAAACCCCATGCTCTGCCATTTCCAGGCGCAAGGTATCCGAATAGCCGATCATGGCATACTTGGTCGCCGAGTAGATGGAGGACTTGGCCGTCGCCACGTAGCCCGACATGCTGACGATGTTGATGATATGACCTGAACCAGACTGTTTCATCCGACCTGCAACCAGCCGACAAAAGTTTATGGAAGCTAGGGTATTCACGTTAAACATGTCGCGAATTTCAGCCATTGCAAAGGCCTCAGCCTCCTTGTAAATAGCATATCCCGCATTGTTGACAAGTATATCGATGCGACCAAACTTATCATAGACGCTGTCGACCAGCTCTGCTACCGCTTCATCGTCTGTAATGTCCAAGGCTACCAGAGTCGCATGGCCCAATTGACCATATAAGTCTTCCAGTTTGGTCTTACTTCGTCCCACCAAAATCAAGTGGTCTGTCTCAGGCACCAGCTTAATCAATTCCTGGGCAATCCCACCTGTGGCACCCGTGATGAGGGTCACTCTTTCCTTTACTTCTGTCATAGGACAACCTCTTCTAGGTCCTTGACCACGTGGCTATTTTCAAAGACGGTTTGAGCATCCTTGGCCAACTTGCTGATGTCTCTTCCCAAGAAGCGGGCCGAGATATGGTTGAGCAAGAGCCGTTTGGCAGAGGCTTCCTTGGCGACTTCAGCAGCCTGCATATTGGTTGAATGGCCATGTTTTGCAGCGATGCGCTCGTCTCCCTTACCATAAGTGGATTCGTGAACGAGGACATCTGCTCCCAGGGCCAGGCGGACGCTGGCATTGGTCTTACGGGTATCTCCCAAAATGGTGATAACCTTACCTTTTTTGGGTTCTGAAATAAAGTCCTTGGCAGAGATGACACGACCGTCTTCCAAGGTAACATTCTGGCCATTTTTAATCTGACCAAAAAGAGGTCCAAAAGGCACACCGGCAGCCTTTAGCCCCTCTGCATCCAGGGTTCCCTCCAAATCCTTTTGGATGATGCGATAACCAACACAAAAGACCGTGTGATCCAACTCCTCTGCGTAGACAGTAAACTTGTCTGTCTCCAGAATTTTCCCCAGACTGGTTTCGTCAAATTCATGAAAATGAATCCGGTAGGGCAAGCGGGTCCCTGTCACCCGCAAGCTAGTCATGACAAAATTCCGAATGCCGACTGGACCATACAAGTCAATATCCGTCTGCTCCTCGCTAGATTGGAAGGACCGACTGGACAAGAAACCAGGCAAGCCCAGGACGTGATCCCCATGCAGATGCGTGATAAAAATCTTTTGAATTTTCCGAGGTTTGATGGTCGTTTCGAGGATACGATTCTGCGTCCCCTCCCCACAGTCAAACATCCAGACCTCATTAATCTCGTCCAAAAGTTTTAAGACCAGGGAAGAAACGTTGCGAGCTTTCGAGGGCTGCCCCGCTCCTGTCCCCAAAAATTGAAGTTCCATAATGATGTGTTCTACTTTCTAACTATTCTTGAGATAGGCGATAAATTGGCGTTGCTGGTAGGCGTAGGCTTCTACTTGGGCATTTGGAAATAGCTGAGCTGCTTCTAGGAGTTCCTCCTGGTTAAAGCTCGAAAGCTTCAGTAGACCAGACGTCAGCCGTTCTGCCGTCGTCAACAGAAACTCTCCTGGCAAGTCTATCTGCTCTGCTATGTCTCCCGCCACAGTCAGCGGTCTTAAGGACACCCTATCCCCCTGTGAACGAATCTCATACTGAGGAAAGAGCTGGGCAATGTTAAAGCAAAGCTCCGCTGTTACAGGCTGGGGTTCCTCAGCAAAGACAAGAGCCTGCTCCTGCTCATTCGCAAAGCAAAAACCATAACTCTGTCCTGATAAATTCAAGCGCACAAAGGGCTTGACCTCCGCAAAACTAGGGGCTGTTTGAAAAAGTTGCAGGGCCTGACTGAGTTCAAAAAAGTAGGCTGTCGCAGCCTCGGACCCCTGCTTCTGATAGGTCTCCGCAAAGTAGGCGTTAATCACACTAGGAGGCGGCGTGATAAAGGTCAGGCGCTCTGACTCCGTCATCTCTGCCAAAACCCTTGTCAAATAAACCTTATCCAGGCTGGTAAAACCACCATAGGTCAGGGCTAAATCTACATAATCAGTCATAAAAAGCCTCCAAACGCCACTGGTGCTCAGGAGCAATATAGCCCCGCAAGCGCTCTGACTCCTCTAAATCTTCATGATTGAGCAAAGCCACCTTACCCAAGTCGTAAACCTTGTATAATTGACTAGGATTAATCTTGATATCAAAGGCAACAAATCGCTCCTTAATGGACCTGATTAAGAGGTCGCGCAAATCAGCTCGAGCTGTCTCACTTTTGGCTGAAACAGACTCATAGGGAAAGAGGGTTGCGGTAAAGTCTTGGGCCTGATCCATCTTATTATAGAGGGTCAAGCGTGGAATATCCAACATATCCAAGTCTTCCAAGATTCCCAAAACCACCTTCTCCTGCTCTTCATGATTGGGATCCGAGGCATCGATAACATGAATCAAGAGATCCAGATGGCGACTCTCTTCAAGGGTTGACTTAAAGGCAGCGACCAGTTCTGTCGGCAGGTCTTGGATAAAACCAACAGTATCTGTCAAGGTCGCCTCAAACTTGCCATCCAAATAAATCTGTTTCGTTGTGGCATCCAAGGTCGCAAACAGTTCGTCTGCCTCATACTGACGGTTATCCGTCAAGGCATTCATAATGGTGGATTTACCGGCATTGGTGTAGCCGACCAAGCCAATTTTAAAGGCAGTGGACTGGATCCGCTTATCCCGAGAAGTCTGCCGATTGGCCTCAACTCGCTTGAGTTGTTGCTCAATGTCCCGAATTTGATTGCGGATACTACGACGGTTCAATTCCAGTTGACTCTCACCTGGACCGCGGCTACCAATTCCCCCAGCCTGACGACTGAGCATAATTCCTTGGCCGACCAGACGTGGTAACATGTACTTGAGCTGGGCCAGATGCACCTGCAACTTGCCCTCGTAACTCCGAGCCCGCATGGCAAAGATATCTAAAATCAACTGCATGCGGTCGATGACCTTAACCTCCAGAGCAGTTTCCAGATTGGTATTTTGACGGGCGGTTAGACGGTTGTTAACCACAACCGTATCAATCTCCTCGCCCTCGATAATGGCCTTGATTTCTTCTAATTTCCCAGAACCGATAAAGGCCTTGCTGTCGTAGCGGTCCCGTTTTTGGCTGTAGGCCCCAATGACCTCCGCTCCAGCTGTCCGAGCCAGACTGGCCAGCTCCGCCATGGACTGGTCAAAATGCTCCGTCTCCTGGAGCTCCACACCTACAAGTATCACGCGCTCCTGGCGCTTTTGGGTGTCTATCATATTCTCACCTCTTTTAGGACAAGGCAGAGCTTGCCAGATAATCCTTCCTATTATAGCATAGCTGCTGGATTTTCCCTAGTTGGAAAAGGACTGGTTTTCCTTTCTCTTTTAAAAATCAAACTGGGAGGCCTTAGAAAGTTTGCGTCAATATTAATTTAACCATAGCTATACTAAATCTGAGGCTCCACCTTTAAAAATGCTGAGACCTTCGCCTCAATTTGCGCTTTAAAATCCGGTTCCGTAATGTCATAGAAGTCCACATCCATACGATTGCGGAACCAAGTCAGTTGACGCTTAGCAAAGCGACGTGTGTTCTGCTTGAGCTTATCCGTCACCTCATCCAAGCTGGCTTCTCCTGCAAAATAGGGAAAGAGTTCCTTGTAGCCGATCCCTCGACTGGCCTGACAAGTAGGGTAATTTTCATAGAGCCAGCTAGCTTCATCTAACAAGCCATGGTCCATCATCAAATCAACCCTCAGATTGATACGGTCATAAATGAGCTGACGGTCCGCATTGAGACCGATCAGCAAAGCGTCATATTCGCTCTCATTATTCTCTGCATCAGGATTGAATTTTGCTATTTCCAGCGCTCGGATGGCGCGCCGTCTGTTCAGTTCAGCTATCTCAATGTCCAGCTCTGCTATTTTTCCAAACAAATCAGAATCTGATAAGAGTTCCAACTCCTGACGGTAGGCCAAAACTGCCTCCTGATCAACCTGACCACCGAGATGGTAGCCCTCGATGAGGCTCTGAAGATAGAGGCCTGTGCCACCAACAATGATGGGAACCTTACCACGGCTGGTCACATCGCTTATGGCAGTCCGTGCTTCCTGGACAAAATCATAGGCCGAGTAGGTTTCAGTGACCTCACGGACATCGATAAGATGATGACGAGCTGCAGCCTGCTCCTCAGGACTAGCCTTGGCCGTTCCGATATCTAGCTTGCGATAAACTTGTTGGCTATCACCACTAATGATTTCTCCCTGAAACTTTTGAGCTAGCCCAATCCCCAGGGCTGTCTTTCCAACGGCTGTTGGTCCGACAATAACAATAATTTTCGTTTTCATGGTTTTTCCTTGAATTTCGTCTTTAAATTCGCTATCATATATTATATCATAGATGGAATTGGAAGGAGGTTTAGGCTATCGGCAAGACCTCACTTCCTAGAAAAAAGGAGACTTATTATGGCTAAAAAATTCCAATTTGCAAAAGGTTTAGCAACCGGTATCGTCGGCACAGCAGCTGCTGTCGCTGGTGCAGTTTTCGCTGTTAAGAAAACCATCATCGACCCTGAAGAAGAAAAAGCAGCCTTCATCGAAGAAAACCGCAAAAAAGCAGCCCGCCGCCGCACAGCGCGCTAAGCTGCAATGTATTTCTAAATTCCACCGTTATTCTATGACGGTGGTTTTTTTATCCTTGTTAAAAAACCAACTCTAAAATGTTACTCCACCAAAAAAACCAGCCCTTAGGCTGGTTTTGTCTATGTCAACAGATTAGGCTGGAGTTACAATTTCCAAAGTTTCTCCAAGTTCCGCTAGTCTTGCTGCCCATTCTTCATGGGTCAATCCGTTCTCTACCACATAGCGGTTTTTGGCATGAGCACGGCATTCTGCTGAACAACCACGAACGTACTTGTGTTCGTTTTCTTCAGACGTCAACATATGACGGTTACAGAATGGATTTGCACAATTAACGTAACGTTCACATGGCGTTCCATCGAACCAGTCCTTCCCGATTACTTTTGGATCAACATGGTTTACGTCTACAGCAATACGTTCGTCAAAGACGTACATCTTACCGTCCCAAAGTTCACCTTGAACTTCTGGATCCTTACCGTAAGTCACGATACCTCCATGAAGTTGGCCAACATCTTTGTAGCCTTCACGAACCATCCAGCCTGAGAATTTCTCACAGCGAACCCCACCGGTACAGTATACTACGACACGTTTGTCCATGAATTTTTCTTTGTTGTCACGAACCCATTGTGGTAACTCACGGAAGTTGCGAATGTCTGGACGAATGGCACCACGGAAGTGACCGAGGTCATATTCGTAGTCATTACGCGTATCAAGAACAACCGTATTCTCATCCAAGAGTGCTTCTTTGAACTGTTGTGGATTGAGGTATTCACCTGTTATTTCTAGTGGGTTAATATCGTTGTCAAAGTCATTGTCTTCAAGACCGAGGTGAACGATTTCTTTTTTGTAACGCACAAACATCTTCTTGAAGGCTTGCTCAGGCTCTTCGTCAATCTTGAACCAGAGGTCTGAGAAACGTTCATCTGCGTGAACATAGTCCATGTACTTCTGCGTTGTTTCGTAGTCACCTGAGGCTGTTCCGTTGATTCCTTCTTCAGAAATCAGGATACGGCCCTTGAGTCCGATTGATTTACAAAATTCCAAGTGCTCTTTGGCATATTCTTGGGCATTTTCAATCGGCACATATTTATAATAGAGCAATACTCTAATATCATTTGCCATGATAGTCTCCTTATTCTTTGCAATAGATTAAGTTCGTGAAAAAGTTTCACCTCCAAAGTATAGCTTGAAATGGCTTTTTTTTCAAAAATCTGAACCGGAAAAATGGCAGAGCTTTGCTATTTTTCATAGAGAGAAAAATTGAAAAAATATGATACGTTTTTCGTGTTTTCATAATAGAGTTTTCAATTCTTTATTGACTTGTAAGCGTTTTTATTATAAAATAATCTTGTTACCTAGGTCACAAATGACTAAGGATTTAAAAAAGTGAGGAAAAATCTATGATTATTGGTGTTCCAAAGGAAATTAAAAACAATGAAAACCGGGTCGGTATCACACCTGCTGGTGTCTTAGCCTTTAAACAGGCTGGCCATGAGGTTTGGGTTGAAACCCAGGCTGGTTTAGGATCAGGCTTTACGGACGTTGACTACGAGACACAGGGGGCTATCATCAAACCTACTGCTGCCGAAACTTGGGCTGCTGACATGGTCATTAAGGTTAAGGAACCCTTGGAAGCTGAGTATGGCTTCTTCCGTGATGACCTCCTGCTCTTCACTTACCTTCATTTGGCACCTGCTCCAGAACTGACGCAAGCCCTGCTTGACGGCGGTTTAGCCGGAGTCGCTTATGAAACTGTCATCGACCGTGGTACCCTACCACTTCTTGATCCGATGAGCCAAGTGGCTGGACGCATGGCTATTCAGTTAGGAGCACAGTTCTTAACCACTAACGAAGGGGGCTCAGGTGTCCTTCTCGGCGGTGTTCCAGGAGTTCAAAAAGCTAATGTAGTTATCATCGGCGGTGGCTCTGTTGGGACCAACGCAGCTCAAATGGCTGTCGGTCTCGGTGCCAACGTGACCATTCTCGATGTCAACACCACTCGCCTGGCTGAGCTTGATGCCCAATTTGACGGCAAGGTTCAAACCCTCATGTCAAATGCCCTCAACATCGCTGATACTGTTAAATCTGCCGACCTCGTTATCGGTGCGGTTCTTATACCTGGAGCTCGTGCACCTAAGTTGGTCACGCGCGACATGATTGCCAGCATGAAACAGGGTTCCGTTGTTGTTGACGTGGCTGTTGACCAAGGCGGTATCATCGAAACAGCTGATAAGGTAACGACTCATGACGAGCCAACCTATGTCGTTGATGGTGTCCTTCACTATGCTGTTGCCAACATGCCAGGTGCCGTTGCTCGGACCTCAACCATGGCCCTGACCAATGCGACCCTACCTTACGCTCTGGAATTGGCTAACCAAGGTTTGGAAAAAGCTGTCGCTGAAAATCCAGCCCTTCGCAGCGGACTCAACATCTACCACGGCAAAGTGACCAACAAGGCTGTCGCTGACTCACTCGGCCTTGACTGCAGCGAAGTCACCTTCTAACAAAATCGACAAGACTTAAAAACCAGCTCTCGTGATCAACGAGGCTGGTTTTGTCATTCTGTGCCATTCGTCTCAAATCTCATTTGACGAGACAAATTGATGAAATCATAATAGATGCTATACTAAGGTAGCTTCTGAGTTCACAAAGTATTACAGACGTTTTTTCTTAGGCGCTTGCTTATTGAGGACCAAATCGATAGGGTGGGTCGCAAGAATCGTATCCATGAGAAGTTTATCCTTGATGGAACTGTCAAATTCGACAATGTATTCCAAGATTAAGGCTTCCTTGTTCTTCTTATACTTGATAGATTCTAGACTGGCTGACTTGCAGGCCTTACCAAAATGATTGGGGAAGAAATTCTCATACTCAAATTGGAGAGGGACGGTCAGGAGAATATGCCGTCTATTCTCGTTAATTTGGATGAACTTGGTATTTTCAAAGATGAGAATCATGGTCAATACCACAAGTGTGAAGACCGATGCCAGCATCAGATAGCCTGTCCCGGTCGCTAGACCAATGGCTGTCGCGATAAAGACTGACAACAACTCCTTAGAGGTCCCGTTAGCGGAACGGAATTTAATCAGGGAGAAGGTTCCTGCCACCGCTACTGATGTCCCCAAATTCCCACTGACCAGGAAGATAATCATAGACACAAGAGTTGGTAGGAGCGCCAGGGTCATGACAAATTCCTTACTGTACTGGGTCCGATACTTATAGACCGCTGCCAATAAGATTCCCAGAATCAGACTGGTCCCCATAGTCAGGGCTCCCTGGCTCACCGTCAAATTAGTGTTTGAGGTTGTAAAAATACTTGAAAATAAATCTGTATTCACCCTATCCTCCGATCAGATTGTGGGAGAGCTTGTAGGCGTTCCCGTATTTGGAGAAGGACTGCTTCTCAATCCCGTACTTATCCAAGAGTTCCGCTAGCCAAGTTGGCAATTCTCCAGGAACCTTGATTTCCATGATGACCTTGCTTGGGTCCAAGAGGTCACGGCCAAATTTGCCCTCATTGACATCAACTGCGTAGTCTCGGTAGAGAAGATTCTGGTCAATGGTGAGACGAATCTTCTTGTCCTCGATGCCCTTAAAGGACACACGGTCGTAGTAGATGTACATCATCGGCACGATTGTTCCATAACGCTGGCGAAGATCTTCCATTTCTTCCAAAACCTTAGCATCTATAATCGTGCTATCTGCCTCATCATTGAGCATGTAGTTCATGACAGACTCAGGCGTTGAAGTCAGGCGGAACTTGTAACCAATCCCCTCCTCCTTCTTCTTAATTTCTAAAAAAGCTTCGCTTTGGTCTGATGGCTGGCTATCATAGACCCGCATACGGATCTTCTCACGGCCATTTTTCTTAGCCAAGGAGTCCTGAATCATGTCAAAGTTGGCATTATCAAAATAGATATTGGTGATGGTTGATGTCGCAAAATCATCCGCCACCATGTAGGACTTAAGGTCCTCCGCAAACAGGGCAAAGGTCTCCTTATCCACGATATACTTGGTTTCCTTGCGCTTAAATTTCTTTTGTACCTTAGTCATCAGTCATTCCTCTTTCTTAGCTTCATTTGGACAATAGCAGAGCTTCTGTCGTTTACGAGTATTAGTTTACTGAGCATTCTTTAAACAAGCCTAAAAGAAAGCTTATAAAACCCTTAAACTCATACTCACTCAAAATCCAAAGAGACAAGGCAAGTTGACGCAGATATAAGAGGGTTAGGCAAGAAAACCTAACAAGGTATAGCTTTGATTTTGGAAGAGTATCAAAAGAGGTCTGACTTTGAAAGCCGGACCAAGTGTGATATGATGAAACTACAATTGTTAGAGCGAGGTATTTTATGAACTACGAACTTTGCTTGGAGTACGGCTCCTATCCCCTAAAACCTATTGACGCCCTCCTGGACCAGCGTAAGACTGCTCCATTCTTCCTCAAGGAGGATACTGCCCTTCTGGAAAAAATCGAAGAGATGAATACCCTCTTTCACGAACTCTTTTTAACCATCGAATGCCAGTTCCACTATATCGGCCCCCAATTCCCAGAGAAAATTGAGCGCCTTCGTGGCCTGTATGCTGATGTCGCACAGGACATTAAAGACAAATATGCTGACCAAGAAGCCATCAAAATCGAACCCTTTATCCTATAAAAAAATGTATCTCCGTCAGCGAACCTGACGGAGATGCAATTTTATAATTTCTCATGGCCTTAATCAACACAGACTCCCTTAGGATGCACTGGGACCCAAATTGGAATAAAGAAGTACCAGATTTTCCATCCATACTGCTCATAGTGCTCAAGAAAATACATGAAACCAAAAATCGATAGAGGAATTAAAAGGTAATCTAAACCAGTCACCCAACCAGCAGTCTGAAAATCTGCATACTGAGTCAGTAAGAATATAACAAATCTAAGAACAGTTAAAAGTCTATAGAACTGAAATAGCCGCATGATAGGACCTCCTTTCTATGAACACTATAATCCTCTAGTTTAACATCAGAGAAACTCCACCTGCATTGGTAACAATCATTAACAAACCTCTTCCTTGATTAACAGCTTACTGAGTAATGTTTATGTTATGACCTATTACATTAGTAATAGTAGACTTCAAATAATTTGGGACTGAGACCTAGGAAAACACTGCATTAGCTGTACTACCAGTTTGCTTTAGAGCATTTAGTGAGCTCCTTGCATCACTTGCTGAAATATAAATACGTGTTTCACCCTACCAGTAGGATTCCACCCTTGTACCACCAGCTGCTCTAAAAGTACACCTACATTTCTATATCGTAAAACATTATCGATTCCAATATAACCTTTACCCTCGATTACGACAACATTCATTTCGCTAATATTTTGAGATAATTCACCTAGTAATTCTTCATTGATTCCAGCTGCTATCGCCTCATCAGTATTTAAAACCAAAATGCCATCATTCGAACGGTGAATATACTGTTGTACAAGTGCCCGTTCATATTCTGGAACATCAAAAAGTTGGGTATCTGCAGATACATTATTTATAAAAGAGAATGACCAAAATAAACTCATTATAATAATTAAACTTTTTAGGTTTTTAAAATTTACAATTTTCATAATATGACTACTTATCTAAAAAGAAATAATCTTAACATTAATAATCAAACAACGACTAATAGTACATCGGTCTCACTCCTATCTTTTTGTTATTTTTTAATACTAGTCCATAACCAGCTCCAATCTGATTCACTAAGAAGCGTAACAACTGATAGTAATACTAGCAACAATTGTAAATTTAATTTTTTCATATTTATTCCACCATTTCTTTATGTTTATGATACAATAGTTAAAATATTCATTTTGTAAACTTTATTCACATTTTTAAGGAGGCAAGCAATGAGATGGGATTTTGGAAAGGTTTATAAAGAGATTAGAAAATCAAAAGGGCTGACTCAAGCAGAGGTTTGTGGTGATGAAATTTCTCGGACAACTCTGGCAAAAATCGAAGCTGGAAAAACTATTCCAAACTTTGATCACATGATTTTTTTACTCAATCAAATCAATATGAGCCTTGAGGAGTTTTACTATATTTGTCACTACTATCAGCCGAGTAAGCGACAAGATATTTTCAATAAAGTCTACAATCATGCCTCTAGTGCAGGCGTTGAGGAACTGATTGACTTTCAAAAACTTTGCCAAGATTATTTGTCTATCCACCACGATGTACCCGTTTCAAGGCTTTTAGACCTCATAACCGTCTTTATTGAAGTTCGTCAATCTGGCTTCATCAATCCCAGTGAAATTCTTATGCAAACTGTAGAAAAAGCTTGGGATTACCTACAAAAGCAAGATGTTTGGTATGAACGCGATTTAAAACTCTTAAATGCCATTCTCTTTTCATTTCCTCTCGAGACCTTACCAGAAACTACGGATAAAATTCTTGATAGCTTGAATAAATACAAAGACTACTATGATATAAAAACAATTAAATCTGGTATCTTAGGAAACTTATCTAGTATTTATCTTCATAATAGGCAGTTTTCTGAGTGCGAACGTCTTAGCGAGATGCTATATGAGTTAGCAATGGAAACAAAACGGTTTGACCACTTGGGCTACAGTCAAGTTCGCCTCGGTATCTGTAAACGAGATCAACACCTGATTGTTCAAGGATTACATCTACTTGAGATTACTGGTGAAAATCAGCTCATAATAACCTTAAAAAAAGAGATTTCTCTTTACTATAAAACGTGAGTCAACTACATGCTGACTCACGTTTTATATATCAATTATCCATTTTTCTGAAAGTGCAGACTCCGATATTAAAATCAGTACATTCTAAAATACGTAAGCACTATTCCGTCAACTTAAGCTATCGTCATCCAAAATTACTTTTCTTAGAAAACATTCTTACACCAACTCCCCTTCCTCAATTCCATAGTCATTTAAGATGTCTTGGATACGGTCAAATTTGAGTTGGAAGTGCTCTAGTTTATGGCCATCTGAGCCGACCGAGTAACGCTTGCAGCCCAGCTCTTGCACTAGGTCTAGGGCGTAGAGGTAGAGATGCTCATGGCCATAGAGGTACATGGACTTGCTGTTGAGTTCAAAGGCCAGATTATGGTCGATCATTTTTTGGAAAATATGGCGGAGCTGGGCTTCATAGACCTTCAACTCTTCGACTGTCATCTCAAACAGACGAAAACCATAGTCAAAGTGGGCTAGGACATCAGCTTCTACACGGCCGATGGCATGCTCAAGCCTTCCCAAGTAATCCATCATGAGGGTATGCCTATCCATGTCAGCAACCTCTGCATCCAGATAGTCATTCACTCCGTTGTGATGAACAGAGAGGAGTTTGAGGTCGTAGTCCTTGTCCGCAAGAAAGGCAATAATGTCAGCCTCGCGGGGCTGGTAGTAGCCAATTTCAATTCCCTTTTTGATGCGGTTGTCATAGTGCTGGTTGAGCTCTGCTATTTCTGCCGAATAAGCATCGTAATCAGGAATATCATCCCGCTTGCTGAAGGGGTTGGACAGGTCAAAGTGCTCCGTGGTAACCAGTTCGCCGTCGTAGTGATCCAGATAGTCGCGAAAGGCCGCATCTGAGTCAAAGGAATGGTGGGTGTGTAGGTGATTGTCGCGCATGTTAGACCTCCAAGCATTTTTCCTTATTCTACCATAATTTTTAGGGAAATAAAACGAATGTTAAAACGTTTTCATCCTTGCACGCGCTTGGGAAAAGCGTTAAAATAGGGAGATTGGAGTTTTTTATGAATGATTTAACACAGGGCAAGCCCCTCAAGGTGATTTTAGCCTTTACCGTACCACTGATTATTGGAAGTTTTTTCCAACTGGCCTATAATTTTGCTGACTCGATGATTGTGGGGCAAATACTGGGACAGACCGCCTTTGCTAGCGTTGGGGCTACGGGTTCCATTACCTTTTTGATTTTGGGCTTTGCCCAGGGACTGACGGCTGGTCTTTCTATCGTAACAGCTCAACGTTTTGGGGCCAAGGATTACGATGGCTTAAAGCGGAGCTTTGTTCATGGCTTGAGCCTGTCACTGGGTGTTGGTCTAGTCTTGACGGTATTGGCCCTGACCTTCCTGCATCCCCTGTTGGAGCTTATGCAGACACCAGCAGAGCTTATCGACCAGTCCCAGGCCTTTCTGACAGCTATTTTTGGTGGCGCTATCTTCACGGTGCTCTATAACTACCTGTCCAACGTTATCCGGGCCTTAGGCGATGCCAAGACACCTCTCTATGCTCTTATTTTTGCCTGTCTGGTCAATGTTTTCCTGGACTTTTCCTTTATTTTGAACTTCCACATGGGTGTCTTTGGGGCAGGGCTTGCGACCATTATTGCTCAGGCTCTCTCTGTGGGACTGCTAGTGCTCTACATTCATTTTAAATTACCTTACTTCCAGCTCAAGCGTGAGGATCTAAAGCTGAACAAGAAAGATTTGCAGCGCCATGTCAGCATTGGCTTTCCTATGGGCTTTCAGGCCTCAATTATCGCCATTGGCTCGCTAACTTTGCAGGTCGCCCTTAATAAATTGGGGACTGATGCCATTGCTGCTGCTTCGATTGCTACTCGGACGGATCAGTTGGCCATGCTGCCTATGATGAACTTGGGCCAGGCCATCTCAACCTTCACCGCACAAAACTATGGAGCCAAGAAATACCATCGCATCCTGGAAGGTTTGAAACAGTCCCTGATAGTTAACCTAGCCTGGTCAGTCTTCTATGCGATTTTGCTCATCACCTTTGCAGACTTCTTCTCTGCCCTCTTCATTGCCAATGCCTCGCAGAATGTTCTCAACCTGGCCTCCACCTACTATGTCATCAACGGTATCTGCTACTGGGTACTGGCCATCCTCTTTAGCCTCCGCTATTTTATCCAAGGTTTGGGTAAAAGCTTCGCTCCAACCCTTGCAGGATTTATGGAGCTGGTCTTCCGTGCCATTGTTGCCATCGTAGGACTGATTTACTTTGGTTTCCCAGGTGTGGCTGCTGCCAGCCCCGCCGCCTGGTTTGGCAGTGTCGGTGTCCTCGTTCCTACCGCCATCAAACTCTCTAGAAAATTGAAAAACGGTGAAAAAGTGTAATAGAAAAACCTGAAGTTGGGATGCAACTTCAGGTTTTTTGATGGTTTCCTATTTACTCAAATGTCATATGATGAAACAAGTTGACACAGACGAAGGAGAGTTCTACTCTTTCAAAATTATAGACATTTGAATTAACCTTGATACATCATTATTTTCGACTTGCGGTACCCAAGTACAGTCTACGTCTCAATACCTTACCTTAAAGCTCTTCATTCGACTGTAAAGCTAGACGTCGCTAGGTTTCCTTGACGAACTCCAAAAAAGCCAATGGCACCTTGCCTGGATTTTTTAGAGTAACCCCCCTTATTTCCAGTGCATCTCATCAACAGTATTTTAAGGGACCTGCACCACCTGCAAGGTTTCTCCCCCCAGCAGAATAAGATACTTATCGACCTGCTGGATTTGGTATGATTTTCTCAGGGCCTCGGCGTAAAGATTCATCTGTCCCTGATAGCGGTCAATCAGTTGCTGAGGATTGCTGTAGCGGTCAGTCTTGTAATCAAAAAGAACAATCCGATCATCTAGGAGCAGGTATCCATCGATAATTCCACGGATTACAAAATCTTCATCTGACTCAGGATCCTTTTCAATCATGGCAAAAGGAGCTTCACGATGGAGCTTATCTGCCTGTTCCTGAATCAGGATACCAAGGTCTGTCGAGAAGAAGGCATAAAGTTTGAGTAGATCTAGTTTGTCCTTGACGTCTGACTCGACATTAAGAGCCGAAAGGGCTGTCTCTAGGTCTGCCAGAGTCACCAGGTCAGATACTACCAGCCGTTGCATGAGTTCATGGGTCGCTGATCCTAATTCTAGGGCAGTGACAGCTTTTTTCTTGGCAAAATCAGGTAGTTCAAAGTGAATCTCCTCCTGCAAGATTAAGCTCTTGTCCATGACATCTAGGTTATCCCCATCAATCACAGGCCGGTAGACTGCCTTGACCTGACTTGGGGTTCGCAGGGTAGGCAAGTCAATTGCCTTGCGGTAGGTTTGATTGAGTTGGTCCACCGAAGCCATAACCTCAAGCGCCCGTCTAATTTGTTCAGATTGGCGATTATCTGTTTGGTCACTGGCGTCAAATGGCAGAGCTGGCTCAAGTTTGCCAATAGCCTCCTCTGTCAGATCAGCATCCGTCACAAATTGCTTGTGAATGGTCTTTGCAATCTCTGGAAAGGCTGCTTCAATCGCCAAGAACCAGTCTTGGAAACTGCTTAGCTCCTTACGTAGAGCCACTGGCAAGCGACCATGTTCAGTATCCGTGCCATACTTATCCTCCGACTTGGTCTGGCTAGCCTTGCCAACCAGGTAGAGCTTTTTCTCTGCCCGCGTCATGGCAACGTAGAGGAGACGCATTTGTTCAGAGAGGGCTGCCAGGTGCAGGTCTTCTTGATTGGTCTGGTAAGGAAAGGTATCCATGGAGACAAGGGCTGTTGGAAGTTGATACTGAGGGCCAAGGTCCTCTTTCATGTCAGCCAGGTACTTGATGCCAATTCCCTTTTGTCGACTGAGGATGACCTTGGATTTTTCGTCACGACCGTCGAATTTCTTGTCCATATTGAGGATAAAGACGTAGGGGAATTGGAGTCCTTTGGACTTATGAATGGTCATGAGAGACACCGCATCTTTAGGCAGGACCAACTCAACATCAGCCAGATCATTTTCAGCCTGGAGAATTTTATCAATCATGCTGATAAAGCGGGGCAGTCCCTTAAATCCTGTCTGTTCAAAGCGATTGGCCCGCAGGGCCAGGGCATAGAGATTTGCCTGACGTTGGTCCCCCTTAACCATGGCCCCAACGTGATCATAGTAGAGCCTGTCCTGATAAATCTTCCAAATCAAATCATAGATGCTATGGGTCTGGGCAAAGCTCCGCCATCCTTCAAAATACTGCCTAAAACGTGAAATCTTCTCAGCCAAAGAAGCTGTCACTAGGCCTGGCTCCTGCCCCTGGCCTTGATCAGCCTGGACCAGCTTATCGTAGAAGTTCTGCTTGGGCTTGTCTGGGAGACCTTGCAGGGAAATCCGAGCCAGCTCATCCTCATCGAAGGCAAACATAGGCGACTTGAGAAGAGCAATCAGGGCATAGTCATTGAGCGGGTTGTTGATGCTTCGGAGGGTATCCAGCATAACCATGACCTCGATGGACTTGAGGTAGTTACTCTCCCCACCGTCTGCCACGAGAGGAATGCCTCGCTGGTCAAAGATTTTGAGGATATTGTCATTGCGGGTCCGACTGGCAACCAAAAGCGTTATGTCTTTGAAAGCCACCCCTTCTTCCTGATGAAGACGGATAATTTCCTTGGCCACCAGCTCAACTTCGCCATTGGTCAGGGCTGGTTGATCCATATCTCCTTCTTCACTAGCAGGGATAGACTCGCCTTGGTCTGTATCGTAAATCAGATACTCAGCCAGGTGTTTCTCTTCTCGCTCTAGCTGTCTAGGACTGCCTGCCACCAGGCTATGACTATCATCATAAGTCACATCACCAACAGCCTCATCCATCAGGCGGCTGAACAGGGCATTGGTCGCCTCTAGCACTTCAATCTGGCTCCGGAAATTTTCCTTAAGCAAAATCAGTTTTCCCTGATTAGGGTCTTCCTGATAGAGTTTAAATTTTTGGTTAAAAATCTGAGGATCCGCCTGACGGAAACGGTAGATGGACTGCTTGATGTCTCCCACCATAAAACGATTGTGGCCATTGGACAAGAGCTCTAAAATCCGCTCTTGCGTATGGTTGGTATCCTGATACTCATCGACCATGACCTCATGATACTTGGCCTGGAGGCTCTGACGGACCTGGTCCTCAGTCTCCAAGAGCTGGATAGCCAGATGGCTAACATCCGCAAATTCCAAAGCATTCTCTGCCTTCTTGCGCTCCAAATACTGCTGGGTAAAATCCAACATGAAACGCTGCAAGACTTCCAAGAGGGGCAGGGCCTGACCTTGATACTTGAGGATAGTTTCCAGATGAACGACACTGGCCATCTGGGACTTGAGGTCCTTAAATACAGGATACTTAGTTCCCTTGACCGTTACCTCATCTGAACTTGGCAGACTCTCATAGAGCTGGCCCGCCAACTGACTGAGGCTAGCTAAATCAACCTGTTCATAGAGGCCCTGCTCTGCTTGGTCCAGCTGGTTGATCATAGCTTGGTGCTTGAGGTAGGTCGCCGTCGGCTTCCCATCCTTCTTGGCCTTGCCATATTCCTCTAGGTTAGTTACATCCTCCAGGACCTGGGCTGCCTGCCTGAGGGACTGTCTGAAGTCTGCAATTTTTTCTTCTGGGGTAAATGGCAGAGCAATACCAGCTTGATAGGAGAGTAAGAAAGTCTCTCTGAGCCAGTCCTGAGGGTTGCTAGTGGACTGGATAAAGTCATAGATCGTGTTCACGACAGCCTGAAAGGCTCTGCTATCCTTGCGATTCCCAGTAAAATTCCTGACCAAGCGCTCAAATGTCTTGCCATCAGGACCTGTCAGATAGTCACGGAAAAGATCCGTAAAGACCTCTTTTTTGAGAATATCTTGCTCACTCTTGTCGGTCAGAATCCGAAATTGGGGCGAAATTCCCAAGAGATACCCATGCTCCGTCAACAACTTCTGGGTAAAGGCATCCATGGTCCCGATATCTGCATTTTGGACATCTGCTAGTTGCTGGGCCAGGTGGCGACGGAGGTCGTCTGAATCCGCCTCCTGCATGGCCTTGGAGAGTTCGGTCTCCAGACGCTCTTTGAGCTCTCCCGCCGCCTTAACCGTAAAGGTTGAAATAAAGAGATTCTTAATGCCGACCCCTCGTTTGAGCTGTTCCATAATCCGTTGGACCATGACAAAGGTCTTTCCAGAACCAGCCGAGGCGGATACCAAAATATTTTGTCCCCAGCTATGAATGGCTTCAATCTGCTCTGGGGTCTTTTTTTGTGCTTTATCACTTTGGGCTTCCGCCAGTTGCAACTGTTGAATGTCCTCAGGGCTTAAAAATGCTGCAAACATATGCTAGTTCTCCTTTCCTGGGTTAGTCTCTAGTTCTCGACGCATGGTTTCAAGGATAACTTCCTTGGTCTTGGCACGAGGAAATTGGGTCAGGTGGCGGGCCTGGCTCAGATGCAGGTCAGCCTCAAAACCTGTAATCGCCTTGAGCTGGTCACCTTCGACAGCTCTGCCATTTTTACTATAGGGGTTAATAGCAAAGCTACCTGAGAGTATGGTCTCTGCCGCATCACGGTAGAGCTTCTCTGTATAGGCTAGCATGAGCGCCAGGTCCTCCTGGCTGTAGCCCTTGTCCCCCACTTCCAGACCCTTATAGGTCAGGTCCTTGGTCGCTAGGCTGACCAGATCATCGGTATTTTTGGCCTTGTTGAGGGAGACCTCTGGTTGATGGGCGTGGAGATAGGCTGCGCGATAAACCTGTGGCTCTGTCAAATGAAGGGCAGTCAAGTCCTTGCCTTCTCGCTTGTGCAGGGCTCCAGGCGTCTGCAGGGCCAAAATATAGGTCAAGAGTTGGGGCGTCAATTTGTTGTAGAGTTGACCGAGATTAAAGGACTTATCACTAGACTTGTAATCGACCAAGCCATAGGCCTGATTGATTCTATTCTGATCCAGACGGTCGATTTTCCCTTTGATGAGCAAGCGCTTATCACCTGGCAAGTCCAAGATCAACGGTGACTGACTCTGGTCTGATCCAAACTCCAACTCCTGCCCCAGGACCTGTACCGTTTCATCCTGCTCCAACAAACTAGCCGTCGTTCGAGCAATATCCCGCAAGACCTGCTCTGAAAACTGACTCTCTGCATCAAAGGCATAGGCCTCCGCAAAGGGAGCTTCTGACAGGGTTTGTTCTAGGACAGACTCGATTGCTGACCCTGGCTTTTTCAAGAAGGTTTCAAAGACTCGGTGCAAGAAATTCCCATGGATAATGGCATCTGGATGGATAGACTCTTCTTCCAAAAGTCGCAAGACATGGGTCAAGAAATAAAGGTACTGGTTATTGTAAAACTGGGTCAAACTAGAGGCCGATAGGCTGAGGTCGTAGGACTGTCCAGCCCCAGCCAGAGATTGAGTTGGAAAAATGGCAGCCATCACCTCAGGCGCAACAGGCTTGGTCTGCAGACTATTATCAATCAGGGGCAAGTGGAGGCCATCCTGGTCCAATTTTTTCTTGAGGACTCGCGTTGCGACCGACCAAAAGGTCTGGTCTTCCTTGGACAGGCCTTCTCCCTCAGGACTTGTCTGGAAGAGTTCAACCAGACGAGAGAGCAGAGCAGAATAGGTTCCCAAATCATCTGGTCTCTGCTTGTGGGTCAGGGACCAGCGGTCCTCAACCTCAAACCCAATCGCCTCCAATTCATGGAGGTAGGGCGAAACTGCATCCTCTGCTTCATTAAAGAGCTGGGGCCGGGACAAGACCAGTTCTTCCGTCGCTGAGTTTAACAGAGAAATGGCAGCGTAGTGGTTGCGACGCAGATTGTCCTGGCTAGGCAGGTCGAATTTGCCGACGACTTCTTCTCTTTCATTGAGCAAAATTCGCTCGTCATCGCTGATGAGACTGGTATTCTTGGTCACCTTAGGGAAATTCGACTGGCTAAGCCCAATTGCGTAGACGAAACGATTGGCATGTGGCGCAATCAGTTCATAGGACCGAACATTGACCACATCAACCGTGGCCGGAACCAGACGATAGGTCGCTGTGGTCATACCAGCGGATAAGAGAGCCAAGAAATCTTCTAGCTTGAGCTTATCTTGACCAAAGAGCTCTGCCATGGTCTCCAAAAGCTGACTAAAGGTCTTCCAAACTTCCTGATGGTGCTCGACCTCAACTGGACTCGCCTCTCTGGCAAAATCCGCCATGTTTTTAGGGAGGTCAATGGCCGTCAAAAACTGGGTGAACTTCTCAAGCAGACTGGTGGCAGACTGGGCTTGGGCCTTGAAAAAATCCTCAAGCGGGGCCATGACAGCCTGTCTGGTCACTTCAATCGCCTCCTCATCGTAACGGGTCTTGCTGTTTTCAGGAATAGGACGGGCAAACTGGGTCTGGCCTTTCAGGTCTGCATAGGTGACATACTGCTCAAACTTATCAATCTCTCGACGGCTAAAGGTGCCATAAAGGCCAGACTTGAGCAGATTCAGGAGATCCTCAGCTCGGAAATTATAGCGTTTCAACCGCTCCAATGATTCTACAAAATGAACCAGAGGATGGGCAGCCATGGGCTCAGCCTGACCCAAGTAATAAGGAATCTCATACTGGTCAAAGACCTGCCCCAGCTGCAACTGATAGGACTCAACATCCCCCAGCAACACCAACATATCCTTATAGCGATAGCCATCGTGGAGCTTGCCACGGATACTCTTAGCCACCTGCTCCAATTCCTCACGCTGATTGCCTGCCTCCCATAGCTGGACAGGATAGGTATCTGGATTAACTAATTTCGTCCCATCATCAGTAAAATCATGGCGACTTTCGATTTTTTGCGATAGCAGAGCTAGCTTAGCCTGCGTGTCCAGCTCACTTGGAGTACGTTCTAGACCATCCGACGGGATATAGACTGGCCTAACCTCATAGGTCTGAGCCAGACTGCGCAAGAAGTCCACTGAGGCTTGGTAGATATTGCCATCCGTATAGGTCGAGCGATAGGCTTTCTCCGTCCCATAGACACCAATCACTATCTCTGAACACCGACTTTGCAGGGCTTGGACCACCTGCTCCTCTTCCGCAGAAAAACGGGTGAAGCCATCGATAACCAGTACCAGGTCAGTCAATTGACTATCCAATGCTCCTGAGAGGACCTGCTGGAGAAAAAATTGGGTCTTAGACTGAAGTTCGTAGTCCTGCTCCAGTAAGCTTGCTTCTAAGCGCGTGAAAATCAAAACTAAATCCGCCATCTTAGGACTATCCACACCTTCTAAATCATAGATGGACAGTTGCGAACGTTTGAGCTCTTCATAGAGCTGGACCAGATTGGTGATAAAGCTTGGGTCCTTCTTTAGGCGACCGTAGACCTTCAAGTCGCCGTCGTCACATTGTGATAGGACCTTGAAAAAGCTCATGGACAGGCCTAAAGTATCCAAAGCCTTACCCTCTTGACCCTCATGATTGAGGGTGAAATAGCGGGCCATCTGAGCAAAGCGGGTAATCGTAATCCCAAATGAGGCTTGCTCAGGTAAAAAACTGAGAACCCGCTTTTCTTTTTCAAAGGACAGGGAGTTCGGGGCAATATAAAAGACGCGCTTGCCTTGGTCTACGTAGCTCTGTGCCTCACGCGCCAAAATAGCTGTCAAATCCTGACTCATGTCTGTATAGAGTAATTTCATAGAGACTCCTTTTCCTACTCTTTCAAAATCTCACGAAACGTCCTAAGTTTTCCTTGCAAGTCTCTTACGTCTGCATCGTCTTGAATTTTCTAATGAGATTTTGAGTGAGTGTCAGATTCTTTTTGAGGATAAAGTGGGAGAAAAACATCTGCATCTGTCCATCTATTGTCTAATGAAAAGCTTTGAGACAAGGCATTGAGACGCAGATAGTACTTGAATACGGCAAGTCGAAAATAACGATGGATCAAGGTTAATTCAACTGACTATACAAACCTCAAAATCATACTGCTACTATTATACCACTGAACCCCTAAAACCTGTCCTAACAAACTAACAAATCTCCTGGCAACTGCTAGCTCTGCTATTTTCAGAAAAAAGAACAAAAAACGGTTACAAAATTAGAAATTTGGTATAATAGTAGTAACTTTGGAGGTTAGCTTATGAAAACAGATAATATAAATGAAAGTAAGAATATTGAGGATCGTCGTGGACAATCTAGCAGTTCAGGCTACAGTTATGGCAGTGGTTCAGGTTCCTCACTCAACACTGGTCTTTTATCCCTCATTTTTTCACGGATGGGTTGGAAGGGGAAAATTCTTCTGCTCCTGGTCTTTTTAATGTTCGGTGGGATGTCTAGCCTCGGTAATCTTGGGCTTGGTAGTAGCTCTATTAACTACAATTCTTATGATACCAGTCAGGTCGAGAGCGCACCGAGTGACGTGTCTGATGAAGAAGCTGTCTTCATGAGCAAGGTACTGGCTACAACAGAGGAATTTTGGACCCAGGAATTTGCTGAGCGTGGTAAAACTTATTCGGCACCAAAAATGGTTTTCTATACAGATGCTATTTCAACAGGATGCGGTCAAGGATCAACCGAAACAGGACCTTTCTACTGTTCTGCAGACCAGAAGGTTTACATTGACATTTCTTTTTACCGTGAACTAACGACCAAGTATAATGCAGCAGGTGACTTCGCTATGGCCTACGTTATTGCCCACGAAGTTGGTCACCACGTTCAAAATGAACTTGGCACCATGAACGCCTACTACCAAAAACGTCAAACCCTTTCAGAAAAAGATGCTAATGCCCTCAATGTTCGCTTGGAACTTCAGGCCGATTATTACGCTGGTGCCTGGGCCAAGTACGTCGAAGAACAAGGCTATCTTGAGATGGGAGATATTGACGAAGCCATGCAAGCTGCCCACGCGGTTGGGGATGATACCTTACAAGAAGAAGCCTATGGTAGAACCATGCCAGACAGCTTCACCCACGGAACGTCTGAACAACGTCAATATTGGTTCAACCGTGGTTATCAATATGGTGATATCGAGCACGGCGATACTTTCAGTGCCAATATCTAATCACACAGTCCAGCCACTCGGTTGGTCTTTTTCTGTATTTTTTAGGAAATTGCAGAGCAGACCAGCCATTACTGCCATTCAGGGTGAAATAATAACCATTCAGGCAAAACTGCTCTGCTATGGACAACCTATGCTATACTAGAGACAAAACACAAGGAGGTGTCTGACATGACTGACACAATTGACATTTTGGCCCAAGCCAAAGCGCTTTTAACCACCATGCAAGAGGCCTTTGAGCAAAATCCGACTGAAACTCAAGACCAACTTCGGGTGCAAACCTACCTAAAAACCACCCTCGCAGACCTCAACAAGGCAAAAAAAGTAGATAATACAGTTCTAATAGCCCTGGAAAAATTTTACAAATCCATCTGTGTTTTAAAAGGCCTGTCCCATTTAACCTTCGATGATCAGACTGAGGTCGCCTGGCGAGCCTACGACCGTTTCCATACGGATGTTGTTCAAAAAGAGCTCAGCCTCTATGGCTGGACAGCGACCATCTGACATTTATACTCTTTCATCATCAACTCAAGGCATTCTTAGGGTTCCTTACCTCACTCTCTTAAGACTAAGTAAACCTACCCTGTCTACTTTAATTTTGTGTGGGTCTAAGGAGAAAAAACTTAATTATAATTAAAAGGCTCTGAATCAGCTGCTTACACTCAGCGATTCAAGCCTTTTTTACTATTCTATTTTGAAAACATAACAAGCCTGATTTATCAGACTATAGTCATATTAACGACGATTTCCTCTTTAAATAACTGCTTGACACGACAATAGTCATTGGCATAGGCTAGAATGTCCTTACGCATCTGTTCTGTCAAGGTGTAGTCAATTGCAATCGTCAGGTCAAACTGACCGTCCTCATAGTGACAATCCGTTTCAATCGCAACCTTATTCACTTGCTGCTTTTTCCAAAAATAGCCCTGCACACACATGGTGACACAAGAAGCTAGGGCAATATTGACCAGGCTCATCGGGGTTTCACCATTATCAACAGCACCGAACAGTTCGACACTATCGCCGTAACCTTGTGAAGTTGTGTGGTAGAGGCTATCGCCTGTAATTTTAGTTTGGTACATGATATCTCCTTTTATTGAAAACAGGTTTGACATTTTTGACACTGGCGGTAACGGCGGATTTTTTTAAGATAAATTGCAAGAAAAAGTGCAACATTTATTTAAACTCGTTCAAGAGAGCTTCAACAGCTGTTCTGTAAGCTAAACATTTTCGCGGTCGATGATTGAT